>CAYPHP010000384.1:0-4738 GCA_964410045.1 uncultured Acidobacteriota bacterium
ACGGGGAAAGCTACAGCTCGGACGGGATCGCGCAACGCCTATTCACTGTGCCGGCGCCGACCAAGGAAGAGATCCGCAACAAGGGGATCCTGCCGTTCATCAGCCCGTTGCCGCAGTATGAAAACACTCAGCCGGGCAACGTGCTGCGGGTCTTCGAGCGCGGCGACGACCGGCTGAGCGCGCGCGGCTTCGGTACCGGCACGCGCACCGATCCGGTTTTCCAGGGCATGCAGCGCACGCGATTGCTGAACCCGTTGTTTTCCTTCTTGGGCACCAACGACCAGCCCGGCGATTACCGCTCGTCGGGATGCACCGGCTGTCACGTGGTCTATGCCAATGACCGCGATCCGGTCCACTCCGGCCCCTACGCGCGCTTCGGAAACATGGGCCACACCCAGAATCCGGACCCGACCATCAAGAAGGGTGAGCCGGGGCATCCCATCCAGCACCGCTTTACGCGTGCCATCCCCACCAGCCAGTGCGTGATCTGCCATATCCACCCGGGCACGTCATACGCGTCGCAGTACACCGGATACATGTGGTGGGACAACGAGACCGACGGCGAAGTGATGTACCCGGCCAAGCCCAGGAAACTGTCGCCGGAAGAAGCACAGGAATCGTTGGTGCGCAATCCCGAGGCGTCATCACTTAAGGGACTGTGGGGAGACGTGAAGTTTCTTGCGAACCTGACGGATCTGAACCCCAAGCTCAAGCAGACGCAGTTTGCCGATTATCACGGCCACGGATGGGTGTTCCGCGCGGTCTACAAGCACGATCGCAAGGGGAACTGGCTGGACAAGGACGACAAGGTGATTCCCTTTGAGGACCCGGAGCGCTTCAAGAAGGGCGTGCATCTGAAGGACATCCACCTGGAAAAGGGGATGCACTGCATCGATTGCCATTTCGAGCTGGACTCGCACGGCAACGGGAAGCTTTACGGCGAGCCGCGGGCCGCGGTGGAAATCGACTGCATCGACTGCCACGGCGGGATCAGGAAACAAGCCACGTTGAAGACGTCCAACTCCGCGGCGCCCAGTCCGGCCACGGACCTGAGCGTCCTGCGCACGCCTTTCGGAGCACGGCGCTTCGAGTGGGCCGGCAGCAAGTTGATCCAGCGCTCCATGGTCGAGAAGGACAAGGAGTGGGAAGTGGTGCAGGTGCTCGACACCATCACTCCGGGGAATCCGCATTACAACGAAAAATCGCGGCTGGCCAAGACCATGCGCAAAGACGGCTCCACCTGGGGCGATGTCCCCACCGACTCCAAGCAGTTGGCGCACGGCGACGAGCGCCTGGCCTGCTACACTTGCCACACGTCTTGGATGACCAGTTGTTTCGGTTGCCATCTCTCCATGAAGGCCAACGCCAAGCGCCCCAATCTTTATTGGGAAGGGGACAACGACACCCGCAACTTCACCACCTACAACTACCAGGTCTTGCGCAACGACGTCTTTATGTTGGGCAAAGACAGTACGGTGAAACAGGGCAAGATCACTCCGGTGCGCTCCTCCAGCGCCATCGTAGTCAGTTCGCAGAACGCGAATCGCGAGTGGCTCTACCTGACCCAGCAGACGATCTCGTCGGAAGGCTACAGCGGGCAGGCCCACAATCCGCACTTCCCGCATACCGTCCGCGGGCGGGGCGAGACCAAGCAGTGCGAAGACTGCCACGTCTCCCGCTCCAACGACAACAACGCCTGGATGGCTCAGGTCTTGAACCAGGGCACCAACTTCGTCAATTTCTTCGGACGATACATGTACGTCGCCGAAGGGCATCACGGCTTTGAAGCCGTGGCCATCACCGAGCGCGACGAGCCGATGGCCGTCTATGGCAGCCATTTGCACAAGCTGGCCTATCCCGACAAGTTTGCGGACTTCGTCAAGAAAGGCCGCCGCTTGAAGGAGGCCTACCATCACCACGGCGAGGACATCCAGAGCATCCAACTCCGCGGGGAGTACGTCTACACGGCCAAGGGCAAGGGCGGCGTGGAGATCTACGACGTCGCCAACATCGACAACAAGGCTCTAGCCGAACGCATCTTCTCCGCGCCGGTTTCGCCTCTGGGCCAGCGCTTCTCCGTCAAGACCAAGGATGCCGCCTGGATCGCTTCGCCGACTACTCTGGGCGTCGACCCGGTGCGCCTGCAAAAACCGGAGAACGAAGAGCAGCCCCATCACCTGTTGCACGGATTCCTGTACGTGGCCGACCGCGAGGAAGGGCTGATCCTGATTCTGGCCGCCACGCTGCTCGACGGCGATCCACGCAACAACTTCCTGAAGAAAGACGTGGTCTTCAATCCCGACGGGATCTTGAAAGGGGCCAACCACGTGGTCACCGCCGGACACTATGCCTACGTCTCTTGCGACCGCGGCGTGGTGGTCGTGGATCTGGACAATCCGCTGAAGCCCCAAGTTGTTTCGGTGATTCCGCTCAAAGGCGCGGGGCACGTGGCTATCCAGTTCCGCTACGCCGTGATCTGCGACGCCGAAGGACTGAAGATCGCCGACATCACCGACCTCAAAAATCCGGTGATCAAAGCCGCGGTGCCGATGAAGGAAGCGCGCGATGTCTACTGGGCGCGGACCTATCTGTACGTCGCGGCAGGGCATGAAGGCTTGGCGATCATTGACGTAGAGAATCCGGAGAAGCCCGGCCGTCCGGTGTTCTTCAACGCCGGCGGGCAAATCAACGACACCAACGCCGTCCGCCTGGGCATGACCAACGCCAGCCTGTTCGCCTATCTGGCCGACGGCAAGAACGGTCTGCGGGTGGTGCAGTTGATGAATCCGGCCACCAGCCCGGACATCTGGGGCTTCACCCCGCAGCCGCGCCCCGAGCTGATCGCCACCTACAAGACCCACGGGCACGCCCTGGCCTTGACCAAGGGCCTCGATCGCGACCGCGCCGTGGACGAGAGCGGCCATCAGTTGACCGTCTTCGGCCGCCGGGGATCGCGGCCCTTCAATCTGGAAGAGATGCAGCGGATGTATCTGCGCAACGGGAAACCTTACACTGTGACCAACACTCCTCCGGGTCCGCCGGTCGGAGGCCGCAAATGAGAATCTTCTGCGCAATCTGCGTACTCTGCGGTTCCCTCTCGGCACAAATGTGGACCCAGATGCGTGCCGGCGTCGAACGCGCGCTGGTGTTCCACTCGGTTTCGGGCGAGTTGGTAACTGACGAGAACCCGGCGCAGCCCGGGGAAGTCTTGGTGGTCTTGGCTTCCGGAATGGGTGACGGCCTCCGCGTATTGGTGAACGGAGTGGAAGTGGCCGCCACAGCGCTGGACGAGCAAGCGCTGCAGTTCACGCTGCCGGAAGGAGTGGCCGGCGCGTTTGTCGAGCTGCGGGTGGCCTCTGCCGATCAGCAAAGCAACGCGGCGACCCTGCCGGTGGCCGCGGCGGCAGCCGATGGCGTGAATCTCTCCGCGGCCGAGGTGGATCAACTGGTCAAGGCTGCTGCCGGCGCGCTGAGCGACCAGCGGATGGTGGTGGCGGTGGTGGATCGCGCCGGACGTCCGCTGGCCATCTATCGCAAGCCGGCCGCAACGGACTCCGACGTGGAAGAGGCGCTTGCCGTCGCCCGAACCAGCGCCTTCTTCAGCCATAATCAGGCGCCGCTAAGTTCGCGGACCATCAATACGCTCAGCCAGGAGCACTTCCCGAGCGGCATTCCCAACCAGCCGGCCGCCGCGCTGTTCGGGATCCAGCACACCAACAAGGGCTGCAACTACAACACGACGTTCTTGCCCGGGAAACTGATGCCCCAGCCGCTGAACGCGACCGGCGACGGCTTCGGCCGCGGCATCAACGTCGCGGCGGGCAGCGTGCCGCTGTATCGTGACGGCAGCGTGATGATCGGTGGGATCGGCGTGGCCGGCGTTCCGGAGCTGCACGCTGAGTTTGCGGTGGTGGCGGCGACGTTCGGCACGCCGTTCTTCGTCAAGCTGCCGCTGCCTTCGCCCGGAGCAGTGTTCATTGACGGCATCCGGCTTCCGTTTGTGGTCCAGACCACGCGGCCCGACGGCACCAGCGCCGACGGCAACCTCCAGGGCGCTTACCAGATTGCGCCCCGCGATGGAGCCTCGGCCCCCGAGGAGTGGCTCGTGGGTCCGAAAGCCGGACAGGCCCTCAGCGCGGACGAGGTACGCACAATCATCGAGCGCGGCGTGGCAACGGCCAATCGTACTCGCGCAGCGATCCGCCTGCCGCTCGGTTCGCGGACCAGGATGGTGCTGGCCGTCGCCGACGTGAATGGCGACCTCCTGGGCGTCTACCGCATGCCCGACTCCACGGTGTTCTCGATTGATGTGGCCATCACCAAGGCCCGCAACATGGTCTATTTCTCCAGCCCCGCCGTCGACCCGCGCGATCTGCCGGGCATTCCACCGGGCACGGCGGTCACCAGCCGCAGCATCGGGTTCGGCTCGCAGCCCTTTTTCCCGTCGGGCATCAGCAACTCCACGCCCGGCCCGTTCCGCGAACTGTTCACCTTCGACGACGCCAACCCTTGTACGCAAGGCCGCCAACCGAAGAATCCGTTCCAGTCCGGCGTGGTCTTCTTCCCGGGATCGTCGTCGCTCTATCGCAATGGCCAGCTCGTCGGCGGGCTGGGTGTTTCCGGCGACGGCGTGGAACAGGACGATTACGTGACGGCCGGCGCGATCGTGGGTTTCGAGGCGCCCGAGAACATCCGCGCCGACAAGGTCTTCATCCGCGGCGTTCGCATTCCCTCCTTC
>CAYPHP010000385.1:0-4720 GCA_964410045.1 uncultured Acidobacteriota bacterium
GCGGCGGGCAGGACGTGACGCCCGAGGCAGCCGCGCTGCTGGCCCAGCACTTTCTGAAGAACCACGCCCAGCGGTATCGCAAGAGCCTCACCGGATTCGATCCCGCGGCGATGCGCGCGCTGCTCGAGAATTCCTGGCCCGGCAACGTCCGCGAGCTGGATCACTCCATCGAGCGCGCCGTGTTGATGGCCCAAGGCGGAGTGGTGAAGGCGTCCGACTTCGCCCTGCGAACGGCTCGCGACGGCGCGCCGCGCCTCGAGGACATGAGCCTGGAGGAAGTGGAGAGCTACCTGATCAAGAAGACCCTGGCGCGTTACGACGGCAACGTCAGCCACGCCGCCAAGACGCTGGGGCTGAGCCGCAGCGCGCTGTATAGGCGTTTACAGAGATACGGCTTGTAGGACAGGCTTTCCAGCCTGTCCAAATCGGACAGGCTAGAAAGCCTGTTCTACACTAACTACACATGCCTTCGAAGAAACACTCCCGTCCCATCAGCCACGACGCGCGGCTCTTCTGGATGATCGTGGCCGCCGGATTTCCCGGCGTGCTGGTCTCCATGATCATGCTCTGGACCGGCGACTACACCACCAAGGTGCAGTGGACCCTGACCGTGCTGATCGTCGGCGTGTGGCTGGGATTCGCGTCCGCGGCGCGGGAGCGCATCGTGCTGCCGCTGCAGACGCTCTCAAATCTGCTGGCGGCGTTGCGCGAAGGCGATTACTCCATCCGCGTCCGCGGCGGCCGCGTGGGCGATGCGCTCGGCGAGCTGACCATGGAAGTGAACGCCCTGAGCGCCACGCTGCAGGAGCAGCGCCTGGGCGCGCAGGAAGCCACCGCGCTGCTGCGCACGGTGATGGCGGAGATCGACGTGGCCATCTTCGCCTTCGACGGCGAGCATTGCCTGCAGTTGGTGAACCGCGCCGGGGTGCGCTTGCTGGCTCAGCCCGCTGAGAAGCTCATCGGGAGATCCGCCGGCGATCTGGGCCTGGCGGAATGCCTGGAAGGCCAGCCGGCGCGGACCCTGCAGATGAACTTTCCCGGAGAAGCGGGACGCTGGGGCATGCGCCGCACGGTGATCCGCGAGCGCGGCATGCCGCATCACCTGCTGGTGATCGCCGACCTCAGTCGCGTGCTGCGCGAGGAGGAACGCCAGGCGTGGCAGCGCTTGATCCGCGTGCTGGGTCATGAGCTGAACAACTCGCTGGCGCCGATCAAGTCGATGGCCGGGAGCCTGGAGACGCTGGTGTCGCGCGAGCCGCTGGCGCCCGACTGGAAAGACGACATGCGCCGCGGCCTGACGGTGATCGGGACGCGCGCCGAGTCGCTGAATCGCTTCATGGCCGCGTATGCCCAGTTGGCGCGGCTCCCACAGCCAACCGCGCGCGCCGTGGACGTTCGCGCATGGATCCGCCGCGTGACTGGTCTCGAGACCCGCCTTGCGGTCGACTTGCAGGGCGGTCCCGAGCTCACCATCCAGGCCGACGGCGACCAGCTCGAGCAGTTGCTGATCAACCTGCTGCGCAACGCGGTGGACGCGGCGATCGAAACCGGCGGCGGCGTACACGTCGGCTGGCGCTCGCGCAACCGCCACCTGGAGGTCTGGGTCCAAGACGAAGGGCCGGGCCTGGCCGGCACAGCCAACCTGTTCGTCCCCTTCTTTACTACCAAGCCCGGCGGATCGGGCATCGGCCTGGTGCTCTGCCGCCAGATCGCTGAAGCCCACGGCGGGTCGTTGACCCTGGAGAATCGCCGCGGCGCGTCGGGCTGCGAGGCGCGTCTGCGGCTTCCGCTGTAGGGGATTAATAGTAGAATGACAGCAGAGGCCGAAATGACCAAGGTTCGTGCCGAAGTATTCGGGGACAAAGCGCTCGTCGCCAAGGCGGACCTGGAACGCCTCGTGGAGTTGGCTCGCCGCAGTGAAGAGGTCGAGATTACTCTGCAGCCGGAGGACTCGGACTCGCGCCTGTTAGAAATGGCCCAGCAGGGTGGGGCCTTTGATTTCTGGCAGGAAGAGGGTGAAGGCATCTACTCGCTGAGTGACGGCCAGACCTTGTGACTGGCGGATTTCTGCGCCGTGGCGACATCGTTCTCACCCGGTTCCCGTTCACAGACTTGGCTGGCTCTGAGGTGCGGCCTGCCTTGGTTGTATCCCAAGGACAGATTGGAGACGACGTAGTTCTTGCGGCGATCTCGAGCGTCATACGCCACCCGTTGGCCGCCGCCGACGTCCTCTGTGAGACGAGTCACACCGAGTTTCCACGCACCGGTTTGCGAGTCACGTACGTGATTCGCGCTCACAAGCTCGTGGCCATCGAAACCAAGATCGTCGTCCGCCGGCTCGGTCTGATCGGTCCGCAGCTTCAAGCGGACGTGGACCAGAAGCTGCGCACAGTTCTGGGGTTGTTGCACTAGAATCATGAAGTGGAGGAATCGTCATCATGCGTAAAAAAGTTACCGTAGTAGGCTCCGGCAACGTGGGCGCGACCACCGCGCAGCGGATTGCCGACATGGAGCTGGCCGATGTGGTGGTGGTGGACATCCTGGAAGGAGTGCCCGCAGGCAAAGCTCTGGACATGGCCGAGACCATGCCCATTCTCGGGTCGGACTCGCGGATCACCGGCTCGACCAACGACTACGAGCCGACCGCCAACTCCGACATCGTTGTGATCACCGCGGGCTTCCCGCGCGGACGAGCCGCGACGATCTTGTCCGCAAGAACTACGACGTGATGAAAGCCATCACCGGGCAGATCGTCAAGTACTCGCCCAACTGCATCATCATCGTGGTCACCAATCCGCTCGACGTGATGGCCCAGGCGGTGATGCGGCTGAGCGGCTTCAGCAAGAACCGCGTGATCGGCATGGCCGGCGTGCTGGATTCGGCGCGCTTCCGCTGCTTCATCGCTGCCGAGCTGAACGTCTCCGTCGAGAACACCCACGCCTACGTGATGGGCGGGCACGGCGACACCATGGTGCCCCTACCGCGCTACTCGACGGTGGCCGGCATTCCCATCACCGAGCTGATGGACCAGGCCACCATCGACCGCCTCGTGGACCGCACCCGTAACGGCGGCGCCGAGATCATCAAGTACCTCAAGACCAGCGCGTGGTATGCGCCGTCGGCCGCGTCGGTGGAGATGGTGGAAGCGATCCTGAAGGACAAGAAGAAGATCCTGCCGTGCGCCGTCTACCTGGAAGGCGAGTACAAGATCGACGGGCTCTTCGTCGGCGTGCCGGTGAAATTGGGCGCGCGCGGCGCGGAGCAGGTGATCGAGATCAAGCTCACAGCGGACGAGATGGCCGCTCTGCACAAGAGCGCCGCTGCGGTGAAGGAGATGTGCGCCGTCGTCGGAGTCTAGGAATTGCAGATTGCAGATTGAAGATTGCAAATTCCGGAAGGTGCAGGTCCGAGTCTTTCAATCTGAAATCTGCAATCTGAAATCTGCAATTAGATGGCGTGCTTCTCGGCCTGGGCCTTGATCCCGCGCAGGCTGCGCGTGAGCGCGTCGACGCGCGCGGGGCGGCCGATCATCTGATCGAGCGCCTTGCCCAGCAGACCGCCGCGAACGTGCCAACGGGTCTCCACCGTCAGCACCACGCGCGGACCAGCGGCGGTGCGATCGAGCGACACTTGGGTGTCTTCGTCCTTGGTCAGCAACAGCGCCGCCCAATCGTCGGCTTCCGTCGACTGCTCGTCAAGCAGCAGGGTCTGGATCGGGTAGCCGCGTTTGAGCAGGGCGTTCACTTCATCGCCCGTGGCCTCAATGCCGATGGAGGCGCGCAGTTGCTGCTCGGGAACCGGTTTGACCACAAACAGGAACAAGAACAGGGCCGCGTAGACCACCGCGAAGAGCGCTTGCCAGCTTCTTTTGGTCACCGTCGCTTCTCCGTTGTCTGCCATGGTCGCGTCCTATTCCGTCCTTCACAGCTATAGACGCGCCATCCAGTTCAACGTTAGCGGAAAATGTTTGAGCCCGGGTCAACCCCTGTGAAGAATTGTAAAGCCGCCTGAACCTCTGCTACTCTTGCTCGTAAGGCGAGGGGTTCCCTATGATCAGAATCGTCAAGTTCCTCACGGTGGTTGCGATGTTGACGAGCGTGCCGGTCTTCGCGGGCGACTGGAACACGCAGCGGGCCGCCGACTATCTGGATGCGCGGCAGAAGGAGTGGTTCGCGTGGAAGCCGGCGTTGGGCGCAGCGGGCGGTCCTTGCGTTTCGTGCCACACCGGCGTCACCTACCTGCTGGCGCGGCCTGCGCTACGTCGTGCGCTCCGCGAAAGCCAGCCGACCGCGTACGAGACCGGACTGCTCAACGGACTGCGCGCGCGCATCGATGAGAAGCTCCCTTTCCCCGGATTCAAGGACGAGCCGAAGCTCTCGCAATCGGTGGGCGTCGAGTCAGTGCATGCGGCGCTGTTCCTGGCGATCGAGAATCAGGGACGTCCGGCGCTCAGCGCTGATGCGCAGCGCGCGTTCGACCGCATGTGGGCGACCCAGATCCGTGAAGGCAAGGCCAAGGGCGGATGGGCGTGGTTCGAGCTGGAACTCGATCCGTGGGAGACGAACCACTCGCCGTTCTATGGCGCGGCGCTGGCGGCGCTGGCCACCAGCTACGCTCCCGCCGATTACCGCAGCCGGCCTGATGTTCGCGAGCGCGTCGCCGAACTCACCGCGTATCTGCAGGCCGAACAGAAGGCCCAGCCACTGCACAACCGGCTGAT
>CAYPHP010000386.1:0-2668 GCA_964410045.1 uncultured Acidobacteriota bacterium
CTGGAACGAGATCATGCGGATCTTGGGATTCTGCTCGCGCAAGCGGCGTGACGTGCCCACAAACGTTCCGCTCGTTCCCAGTCCGGCGATGAAGTGCGTCAGGCGTCCGGACGTCTGACTCCAGATCTCCTCGGCGGTGGTCCGGTAGTGCGCCTGCCAGTTCGCCGGGTTGTTGTACTGGTCGGGATAGAAATACAGGAACGGGTTGGCCTCGAACAGCTCGCGCGCCTTGCGGATCGCGCCGTCGGTGCCCTCCGCGGGATCGGTCAGGATCAACTCCGCGCCGTATGCGCGCAGGATCTTCTTGCGTTCCGGGCTGGCGTTCTTGGGCAGGCAGAGGCGGACGCGGTATCCGCGCGCCGCCCCCAGCATGGCGTAGGAGATGCCGGTGTTGCCGCTGGTGGCGTCCAGAATCACCTTGTCAGGACGCAGCAGTCCGCTCTGCTCGCCGTCCAGGATCATGCTCAGGGCCGCGCGGTCTTTCACCGAGCCTCCCGGGTTCACCCACTCGGCCTTGGCGTACAGCTCGATGCCCGGGAATTCGCGCCCCATACGCGCCAATCGCAGCAGCGGCGTGTTGCCCACACAATTGACCACGGACTCGGGGACCGTGACGCTGTGCAGAACGTCGAGGACCGGATAGGTCACGTTGAATCAGATTGCGCTGGGCGGAAAAGGATGCAAGAATCAGTCACTTCGCGATGGCGCCCAGGTGCTTTCAACTCCTATGGTAGCCATCCTATACTAATTTGTCAAGATTCAGGGAACGGGCATGGTCACCATCGTCAAACCGGTTTCATCCGATAAGGAGCAGTTGGATCGCCTGCGCCAGCGGAACTTTGAGGTGAAGGCGATCGAAGGCAACCGCTACGAAGTGCGCAAGGGGAACAGCGTGGCCGTCCTGGCGCTGTCTGGCAAACTCCTGGACCTGGCCGCCTTGCCCGGATACAGGGTAGGCGGTGAGGTCATGCACCTGCTGGATCAGGGCTATCAGAAGTTCCTGGCGGGAGCGGCCAGGAAGGTCCCCGCGCGCGCCGAACAGTTGCGCGAACTGCACGACTTTCAGGAAGCGCTGCTGGACGCACTGGGCGTCGACAGCCTGTACAACACGTCGCTAGGCACGATCTCGGAGAAGTACCACTACGATCGCGTCAAGGGCCGGGCCAATCCGTAGGCGGACCTATCGGCTGCGAGCCTCCATGTAGCGGCGCAGAACGTTGTTCATCACCGTCTGGTAACCCTTCCCCTGCCGCCGAAAAAACTTCAAGACGTCAGGATCAATGCGCAGGGTGATCTGCCGTTTGCGGCCCGGCCAAAGAACCGCCCGCGCAAAGAACTCCTTGCCTAGTTCCGGGGTTTCGGACAGGTCAATGTCTTCGTCATTCATCCGTTTCACACGCGCCCAGTTGCTTTTCGATTTCCGGTTCACCCTTCTGCTCCTTTGTTGCCTTGGCGCAACATCGCTCCTTCGTACTGCAGGCGTTCTGACCGCGTGGCCTTTCGAAGCGAAATCACGCGAATCACGTCCGGCGCAGGCTCGGCAAACACGATGACCGCGACCCGACCCTCCACAGTGCCGATTCCGAGGTAACGATCCTCGCCGTAGTCTTGGCGTACGTCGGCCGCCGCCAGCAGAGGTCCCTCAAACAAGCAATGAGCGTCCGCGAAGTCGAGACCGTGCTTGCGCAGGTTCTGCCGGTTCTTTGCGCTCGTCCCAAACGAACTGCACAAGCCTAGTGTAACTCCGTTTGTAGCTACAAATCAATCGTCTTTCTTCTTGGCGTCTTTTGCGCGACACTCCTTCCGAATGCTCCTCGACGCCTGGATGCCGGACTACGACGTAGCCGCACGCTACGATGCGTCAGTGGACGCGCCGCCCGAGCGGGTCTGGCTCGCCATTCAGGAAATGCGCACCGGGGACCTGGCGGTCGCGCGCTGGCTGATGGCGTTCCGGCGCTGGGACTTCCGCCGTCCGCCACAGATTCCCGTGCTCCACGCTATGACCCGGGAAGGCTTTCTGCTTCTGGACGAGCGCGAGAACGAGGAAGTGGTCATCGGAGTGGCCGGACGCTTCTGGACCCACTCCGGCGGCATCGTGCGCCTGGCCTCGCCGGACGCCTGGCGCGCTTATTGCGAAGACGGCTCGGCCCGCGCTGCGATGAACTTCCGCATCGCGGATCGGCGGGTGATCACCGAAACCCGCATCCAGACTTTCGGCCCTACCGCGCGCCGCCGCTTCCGTCTCTACTGGACTCTGGTCGGCCCGTTCAGCGGCCTTATCCGGCGCGCTTTCCTTTCGCAGATACGGCGGCGGGTGCGGGCTTCAGGTTCGTCTCAAACAGCTTGAGGATCCGCTTGTACTCGTCGGCCCAACTGGTGGGCTCGACAAAGCCGTGATCCTCCACGGGATAAACGGCCAGTTCCCAATTCTCCTTGCGCAGCTCGATCAGGCGCTGGACCAGGCGCACGGTGTCCTGGAAGTGGACGTTGGTGTCCACGATCCCATGGCAAATCAACAGCGCGCCCTTCAGTCCCTGGGCGTGATGGATCGGCGAAGACTTGCGATACGCCTCCTGGTCTTTCTGCGGCAGATTCAGGATGTTCGAGGTGTAGGGATGATTGTAGTGCGACCAGTCGGTGACCGGACGCAAGGACGCCCCCGCGGCAA
>CAYPHP010000386.1:2678-4711 GCA_964410045.1 uncultured Acidobacteriota bacterium
CGGCAAAAACGTCAGGCGCGGTGAACATGGCCATCAAGGTCATGAATCCGCCGTAGCTGCCGCCATAAATGCCGATGCGCTTGGCGTCGACGCCGTGTTCCTTGGCCATCCAGCGCGCCGCGTCCACGTGATCGTCGAGATCCTTGCCGCCCATGAAGCGGTAGATCGCGGTGCGCCAGTCGCGGCCATAGCCGGCGGAAGCGCGGTAATCCACGTCCATGACGAAGTAGCCGCGCTCCATCAGCAGGTGGTGGAAGAGATACGGACCGCTGTTCCCGCTCCAGCCGCGGTGGACGTTCTGGGCGTACCCAGCGCCGTGCACAAAGATCACGCCCGGCCCGCCCGCCTTCCAATTCTTCGGCTTGAAGATGCGCGCCGGGACCGGAACCCCGTCTCGCGCCGCGAACTCCACGATCGGCGCGTCGAGCCAGGCGTAGTTCCAAAAGTCCGGCGCCGGCGAGCTGGTGACCTTGGCAGCCGTGGCACCGGGCCGGTTCTCCTGCAAGTAGATTTCCGTCGGCTTGTTGGTGAATGAGTAGGTCAGCGCGAGCATCTTCTCATCCGGTGACAGGACGGCTTGATTGAATCCGGGCGCCGACGTGAGCTTGGTGCGCTCGCCGCCCGACGCGGCCATCGCGTAGACGTGCCGCTCGTAAGGACTCACCTCGCTGGTGGTCAGGTAGAACTTGGACTTGTCCGTGGAAAGCTGCACGCCAACCACTTCCCACTTCCCTGACGTCAGCGCGCGCGGCTCGCCGCCGTCAAACGACACCGTATACAGATGGGAGAAGCCGGTCTTCTCCGACTGGAAATAGATGTGCTGGTTATCCTTCATCCAGCCCAGCGTCTGTGTGCCGGGCCCGCCGATCCAGGCATCGTCGTGCTCGCTGAACAGGACGCGCGTCTTGCCCGTGGCGTGATCGAGCGCCATGATCCAGCGATCCTTATTGTCGGATGAGCGTGCCATCATCACCGCCTTGCTTCCGTCTTCCGACCAGACCGGAGCAAACATCTGGACGTCGCGAGGCCGCTCGCCGTCTTTCTGCCCGTGGTCGATCCACTTCATTTCCCCGGTCTCCACGGCGAGCAGGCCGATCCGCGTGCGATTCTGGTTGTCGCCGACCTTGTTGCGGCTGGGAATGTCGACGGTGTAAGCGTCCTCGGTAACGTAGTTGGGGACGATGGTGTTCTTGGTGTCCTGTCCGGGCTCGCTGATCACCGCAACCACGGTCTTGTCGTCGGGGGCCAGGTTGAGACTGGCTACGGTTTGACGGCCGGTCAGGTTAAACGGCCTGCGCGGATTCTCCTTCTTGCGATTGGCCTCGTCCTCCTCGCGGCGCGCAGCCCGGCGCTTGATCACGTCCAGCAGTTCCTTTTCCTGCCTCTTCAGGGCCTCCTGGCTGTCAGTTCCTTTCTTCTCCGCGGCGGGCGGGGCGGTACCGCGCTGTTGTTGTTGGCCGAAGAATCCACCTAGGCCACCTCCGGCAGGTGGCGCAGCGGCCGGCGCCGCGCCGGCCGCGCGGATATCGGTCAACTGCACCAGCGAGCCGTCTTCCAGCGACAGCTTGTAGAGAGTGCTCGATCGAGTGAAGACGATGTGCTTCTCGTCGCGGCTAAAGCGCGCGTTGGTCTCCGCGTCGTTGGTGCGAGTGAGCCGGCGACGCTTGTCAGTGGAATAGTCGTAGAGGAATAGGTCGCCGTCTTCGACGAACACGCCGCGCTTCTCATCCCGAGTCTGCTCGGAGCGCACCGGAGGCGCCAGTTTGGCTTCTTCCTCACTTAGCTTGCGCAGGCCGGTGTTGTCGCGGTTGACCACGTAGGTGTCCTGGCTCTTCTCCCTCGGCTGGTCGTGCTGCTTCCAACTGAAGTAGACGCGCTGGCTGTCGCCGGACCAGCGCAGGCCCGACGGTGAGTACCCCACCAGGCCGGGACCGCGCATGATGTTGTCTACCGTGAGTTCAAAGGCCGGCTTCTGCTGAGCGAAGCCCGGCGTGATGAGCATGACGATGAGCAGGCAAGATACGGATTGACGC
>CAYPHP010000387.1:0-4709 GCA_964410045.1 uncultured Acidobacteriota bacterium
GGCGATGGAGGCCAAGCCCGAGGCCAAGCCGCCCGAACCTCCGCCCGCTAGGCCTCGCTACGCCGGGGTCTACGCCAACGGCGACAGCCGGACAGAGCTCGAAATCCGCGAAGGCAAGCTTCAACCGAAGCAAGGCCCGAGTGGAACGTTCCGCGTCGTCGAGAAGGGCGGACAGATCTATCTGGTACGCGGCGGGCGCGCGGCGAGAAAAATCCAATAACGCTAGCGAATAGCCATGGTGACCGTGTTGCTGGTAACGCCGGCGGCGGTCACCGTCACCGGGACCGCCGTCCCGGCCGTGACTCCCGCCGGGACCACTACGTTGATCTGGTACAGCGCGACCAACCCCGGCGTCAGCCCGGCGAACTGAACGGTCGCAGCTCGCCCGCCGATGCTCACTTGTGGCGCGGGCGTGACCTGCGCCGGCGGGCTGCCCGGAGAAGCCACGCCGGAGGCGACCGCTGGCGTGGTCGCCCCGAGACCGGTGCAGTAGATCACCACAACGTCGCCGGCGGCGGCCGTAGTTTGTCTACCGTCCACCAGCCGGTTGAGGGGATCGAGAATCACGCCTTGACCCTTGCCGTCCTGGGTGGTCGAAAAGATCCCCGGCGCAGCGGCTGCCAACGTGATCACTTCCGGGACAGCCAGCACGGGATTGCCGCTCCCTCCCGTCTTGACCGTCGCCACCACGGCGACTTTGGTTCCGCTGGTCAGCTCCGTGGGAAGCTGCGCGTTCACCTGCCCGGGGGATACGAAGAACAGCGGCAGGTCGCGGCCCGCAGCAGTGATCTTGAGCCCGCCCAATTCCGTGGGCAGTGGCAGGCGTTCGGCGGCGCCGGTTTGCGCCAGGTTCCGGCCGAAGATAGACAAGATTCCACCCGGCGCCAGACTGGAGGCACTGAAGTTCGCTCCCCCGACCACTCCTCTGGAAAAGATCGCGGGTGCATTGGGGTTGTCGGTGACTCTTCCTCCGGCGATTACTTGGGCCTGCTTCAGCGGCGGGAACGTTGCGGTGATGGTCACCGTCACGCTGGCCGCCGGGTTGATAGGCCGCCAGGTGCCGCTGAACAAGCCGTTGCCGATCGGCGCCAGCGCCAGCGGCGAATCCCCGTTCGAAAACGTGGCCAGCACAGTGGCGTTGTTCGCCGGAAAGCCGCAGTCGTCCACCACCAGCGTTTCCAGGTTGGCGGGCCAGGAGACCAGCGACGTGAAACTGCTGCCCAGGATGCGGTCGACGGCCACCAGCGTGGTCGCAGAACAGCCCGCGGCGACCGGTCCTGACGCGGAATGTAGAGCCGTCAAGGAGCGGCGCTGGGGAATGCGGGCGTCCCGCCCGCCATCGGTGAACCCGAGCGAGCCGCGACGGTTACGGAGCGGGTGCTTTCCTGTAATACCCGCTCGCTCACGCTCGCGGCTCGTCCCGAAGTTCGCTTTCGACCAGGATGTCTTGATTCAGGTTCTCGTCGGCGTCGCGTTGTGGTGCGCGTTCTCTGGACGGCGGCGAAGCGGCTGATCCGTGACTGCGGCCTCCGTGGCTACACTCTCGGCGCGCGGACCAGATAGGAACTGAGCACCTTCATGTAATTGGCGCGCTCGAAGGCCCAGGGATGGGCGCACTTGGCGTGGCTCATGCTCCCCTGCATCTGCTTGATGGAGTTGTATTCGTGGTCTTCCAGCCAGCGGCGCAGCTCGACAAACAAAGTCCCCAGGTGCTGGATGCCGTTGCGCAACAGCGCTGACGCGATCAGCGTCACCTTGGCGCCGGCCATCATGGACTTGACCACGTCCTCAGCGCTGTGTACGCCGCCGGTGATGGCCAGGTCGGCGCGGATCTGCCCGTAGAGCACGCCCACCCAGTGCAGCCGCAGCAATAGCTCGTTCGGATGGCTGAGGAAGACTTGCGGACGCACCTCCAGATTTTCGATGTCGAAATCCGGCTGATAAAAGCGATTGAAGAGCACCAGGGCGTTGGCGCCGGCATGGTCCAGGCGCTTGGCCATGTGGGCCATGGCGCTGAAGTACGGCCCTAACTTCACGGCCACCGGGATCTTCACCGCTTCTTTCACCGCGGCGACCAGCTCTACGTGCTTCAACTCCACTTCTTCACTGGTCTGATTCGGGTCGATGGGTAGGTAATAAATGTTCAACTCCAGCGCGTCGGCTCCGGCTTCGGCCATCTTGCGGGCTTGCTCCAGCCAACTCCCTTGCGACGTGCCATTCAGGCTGGCGATCACCGGGATCTTCACCGCGCGCTTTACCTGGCGAAGGTGCTCCATGTAGCCGTCGGGACCGAGGTTGTAGCTCTCCATGTCCGGGAAGAAATTGAGCGACTCGGCGGAATGGTCGGCGCCCTGGCTCAGCGCAAAATCCAGGTTCTGCGACTCCAGCTCAATCTGCTCCTCGAACAACGAGTGCAGCACAATCGCGCCCGCGCCGGCTTCTTCCATGGCCCGGATGTTGTTCAGATCCTCGCAAAGCGGTGACGATGCCACCACCAACGGATTGCGCAGATGCAGGCCCAGGTACTCGGTTGAGAGGTCGATCCTCATGACTTGTTCTCCTTGGCGGCAGTGCCGGACATACCAGCCCAGTATTCATAGAGGCGCCAGCGTTCGATCACATCCTGCTGGGCCATTTCCGCCAGCGCCTCGGCCGCCTGCGGATCGCTGTGCGCCAGCATGGTGTAGCGCGTCTCGTTGTAGGTGTACTTCTTCAGAGGGATGGAAGGCGCGCGGGAATCAAGTTGTAACGGATTCTTGCCTTCCTTGGCCAGCCCCGGATTGAAGCGCAGCAACGGCCAGTATCCGGAAAGCACCGCGCCTTTCTGCTGATCGAGCCCATGGACCATGTCGTAGCCGTGCGCGATGCAGTGGCTGTAAGCGATGATCAAGGACGGTCCCGGATGCGCCTCGGCTTCGAGAAACGCCTTCACCGTCTGCATGTCGCTGCCACCCATGGCCACGCGGGCAACGTAGACGTTGCCGTAGGCCATGGCCATCATGGCGATGTCTTTCTTGGCGCCGGGCTTGCCGCCGGCGGCGAACTTGGCTACCGCGCCGCGCGGCGTAGCCTTGGACATCTGCCCGCCGGTGTTCGAGTAGACCTCCGTGTCCAGGATCACGATATTCACGTTGCGGCCGGTGGAGAGCACATGGTCCAGGCCGCCGAAGCCGATGTCGTAAGCCCAGCCGTCGCCGCCCACGATCCACACGCTCTTGCTGACCAGGGAATCGGCCACCGCCAGCAACTGACGGGCTTGCGCTGTGTCCACAGCGGCCAATTTCTTTTTCAGTTCGGCGACCCGGAGACGTTGCGCGGCGATACCCGACTCGGCGGATTGGTCAGCCTCCAGCAGCCCGCAGACTAGCTCGTCGCTCAGCGCGCCACCGAAGCGGGTGAGCAGGTCGCGGGCAAACTGGCGCTGCTGGTCCAGGGCCAAACGGAGGCCCAGACCGAACTCGGCATTGTCTTCAAACAAGGAATTGGACCACGCCGGGCCGCGTCCCTGGCCGTTGAAAGTGTAAGGCGTGGTCGGCAGGTTCCCGCCGTAGATCGATGAGCAACCGGTGGCGTTGGCGATTACCGCGCGGTCGCCGAAGAGTTGCGTCAGCAGTTTGACGTAGGGCGTTTCGCCGCAGCCGGAACACGCGCCGGAAAATTCAAACAGCGGCTGGAGCAGTTGCACGTCCTTCACCTGGTTCAACGCCAGATGACTGCGATCGGTCTCCGGCAGCGACAGGAAGAAATCCCAATTGGCGGCTTCCGGCTCGCGCAACGGCAGTTGCGCTTCCATGTTGATGGCCTTGTGCCTGGCCTCGCTCTTGCTCTTGGCCGGGCAGACTTCCACGCAGAGGGCGCATCCGGTGCAGTCTTCCGGTGCGACTTGCAGCGAATAGACCATCGCCGAGTGGGCTGTCCCGTTACTGAAATAGCCTTCCTTCCAGCGGTTCTTGGTGGACTTAAAAGTCGGCGGAGCCGCTTTCAGAAGATCTGACGGATAGACTTTGGCGCGGATCACGGAGTGCGGGCAAACCAGCACGCACTTGCCGCACTGGATGCACAGTTCCTCGTCCCACACCGGGATTTCCTGGGCGATGTTGCGCTTCTCCCACATGGCGGTGCCGCTGGGATAGGTGCCGTCGAGCGGCAACGCGCTGACCGGAAGCGAATCGCCTTCTCCTTCGATGATCCGTCCCAGCACGTCGCGGACGAACGCGGGAGCGCGTGCAGCCACCACCGGCTTCAGCTCGTAGCCGTCCGGAGCGCCGGTTGGAATGGTCACTTGGTGGAGATTGGCCAGAGTGTTGTCCACGGCCGCGTAATTCTTCTGGACCACGGCCTCTCCGCGCTTGCCGTAAGTTTTCTGAATCGCTTTCTTGATCGCGCCGATGGCTTCATCGCGCGGCAGCACGCCGCTGATGGCGAAGAAGCAGGTCTGCATGATGGTGTTGATGCGCCCGCCCATCCCGGTGTCCTTAGCCACGTTGAAGGCGTCGATCACGAAGAAGCGCAGCTTCTTTTCCTGGATCTGGCGCTGCACAGCGCGCGGCAGACGCGCCCACACGTCGTCCTTGCTGAACGGACTGTTCAGCAGGAACACCGCGCCCGGCTCGGCGAACTTGAGCATGTCGAAACGCTCCAGGAATCCGAACTGATGGCAGGCGATGAAATTGGCTGGCACGAACTGCAACCCCTGGGATGCCTGGTTA
>CAYPHP010000388.1:0-4707 GCA_964410045.1 uncultured Acidobacteriota bacterium
TGATGTTGACATCGGGATAGAGTTGCCGCAGCAGCCGGATCTTGCGGTTCTTCCGTCGCACCAGGGACTGCTTGGCGGTGGTCAACTCCACGTACAGATCCAGTTCGGGGAGGTAGAAATCGGGCGTGAAGGCCTCGCGCACGCCGCCGCTGGGGTCCCACAGGATCGGGAAGGTCCGCGCCTCGTATTGCCAGTCGATGCGGTGAAAATCCAGCAGGCGGGCAAACACCTTTTCGCTGGGATGCGCGAAAGCGATCTCGCGCAGCCGGGCCAGTTCCGCCGCCAGGGACGGCAGCACGCCGGGCAAGCTCTGCTGGAGCGGTGAGAGGCTCATCGCTTCCGACAAGGCTAGCACGGGAGACAAACAAGAACCAACTGAAATGTTTCAAACACGTCAAGGGCTGCGGGGTTTTCGCGGGGAAAGAGCAGCGCGGGGAGGCGCGGCGGAAAACGCCTAGCTGGCGCCCTTGCCGGAGAGCACGCGGGGAATGGTGCGGAACAGAATCTTCACATCGAGCAGCAGGCTCCAGCGCTCGATGTAGTCCAGGTCCAGGCGCATCCAGCGGACAAACTCCAGGTCGTTGCGGCCTTCGAGCGCCCACAGGCAGGTGAGTCCCGGCTTCATCCGCAGCCGGCGGCGCTGCCACGACTCGTACTTCTGCACTTCCTCGATCAGCGGCGGGCGGGGTCCGACGAAGCTCATCTCGCCCTTGAGGATGTTCCAGAGTTGCGGCCATTCATCGATGCTCAGACGGCGCAGGAAGCGGCCCAGCGGGGTCACCCGCGGGTCGCGGCTGCTCTTGAACACCGGGCCGTCCATCTCGTTCAGGTGCGCCACTTCATGCTGGCGCAACTCGGCGTCCTGGTACATGGAGCGGAACTTGTACAGGCGGAAGCGGCGGCCGTTCAGCCCGCAGCGCATCTGCGAGTAAATCACCGGCCCGGACGAAGTCAGCCTCACCAGCAGGCCCACCAGGAGCATCAGCGGCGCCAGCAGCACCAGGAAGAACACCGCCAGGGTGACGTCGAAACAACGCTTCATGAACAGGTGATACTCGTTCTCGGGCGCCGACGAGAAGGTGAGCAGGGGAACTGACTGGAGCCGTTCCAGGTACACGTCGGAATTGATGTGCGGGAAGAAGTTCACCAGCACGCGGGTCTTCACGCCCTCTTCCTCGCATTGCAGGAAGATCTCTTCCATCTGTTCGAGGTCCTGCTTGCTGACCGCGAAGATGATCTCGTCCACCACGTGATGGCGCAGCATGGCCGTGAGGTCGGAGAGATCGTGCACCGGGTAGGAACGGCCCAGCTTCTCAGACGCCTCGGGATCCATTTCCAGCCCGGGACGCTCGCGGATGAAGGCGTGGACCTTGTTCCCCAGGTCGCCGTTGGCCTCGATCATCGCCGCCATTTCCACGGCGCGGGGGCCGGTGCCCACAATCACGTAGTAGCGGAATCCGTGCAGTTCCTGGCGCAGCCTGCTGCGCAACTGGCGGCCGAGGAGCCGGTAGCTGAGCAGGAGCGCGCCGGCCAGCGCGGTGAACAGCAGTACGAATCCGCGGCTGATGTCGCCGAGTTTCACCAGGTACAGCCATCCCATCAGAACGGCGGTGGCCAGCAAGGCCTGGCGCACGGTGTTCTTGATGATGGCCGGCGGATCATGCACTTCCAGGCGGCGATAGACGCCCACCGCGAAGCCGGTGGCCCACCAGATCACCAGCACGCTGAGCAGCAACAGGACGGCGGTCGGCGTGTCCAGGAAGAACGGACGGCTGATGGTCGAAGTGATCGCCGCGGGCGCGTCGGGAAAGAGCGGAAGGAAGCCGGGCAGGCTCTGGCGAATGAAATAGGCCACCTGGAACGCGATGGCGAGGATCGCCAAATCGCTGAGGCCCAGCACCAGTCCAAGGATCCTGCTGCGGCGAGCGAACATGTGAATTGGGTTTGAGTTCCCTCTTGGCGCGGAAAGAATAGCGGGAACTAGGTTATGGTATCAACCCTAAAGTGAAGGGTGCAAGCACCTTCTTTGTGCGGCAAAGTTTCCCCGTGGGGCTGGCGCAAAACTCATCACCCAGCGGGGCTTAGCCGGGATTGGGTGGGGGTGGCGCCAGGGGATCCTCCGCCGGTTCCCCGGGCGGGGCTTGGTCCTTTGCCGCGGGCGGCGGAGTTTCCGGCCCAGCCGCAAAAGTCTTGCCGTGCTCCAGGCGATGAACGAACGAGGGATACAGACCCAGGAACAGACCGAAAACCAGGTGGGCCATGAGCCAGGCGGGACGGTAGGCGCGCGCGTAGACCAGTGGCGCCCCCGCCCGCAGGATCCACCCGAACATCAGGCCGAAGGAACAGAGCGAAAACAACAGGCCGGTGTTGGCGGCCCAGATGGTGCGAACGGTCGGTCGCAAGGCTGCGGCGAAGAGCAGGCCGTGGGCGCCCGAGACCACCAGGTGCAGCGCCAAACCGGAGATGGTTTGCCATCCGAAGGAAGACGTGGCAGCCGACCGGCCGAGCAGCGGAGTAGCCAGCAAGTTGGGCGTTGTCCAGACCGTGATGTCGCGCCGGACGGCGTCAAAGAAGAGCCAACCGAGCATAAACACGCCGGCCAGGACTCCCGCCTCCAGGCCGCCGAGCATCCGCGCCAGCGAAGGCGAAAGAGGAGTCACCACCCGCTCCACCGGCGCTGAAGCTTCGGCGGGGGAAGGCGATTCCGCGACGCTGGCCGCCGAACCGGATTCTGAATGATCCTGCCCGCTGGTCTGGGGTGCGGTTCCCGGCGTGCAGTCCTCCCCGGTGGGAGCAACCGACGGACGCTCAGATTGGTCCAGGGGGCCAGACTGCAGGTTCACGGAGTCATGACTATATCATCCGGCTTCGTGGGGCCCTTTGGGTGGCCACGTCCCGTCCTCCTTCCCGCCGGCGCACATGATTCGCGGAACCTTTGGCAAATCGGCAAACTAAGGGATAATAGAAGACACTGCCTGGTCGTCCAATGGTAGGACTCGGGACTTTGGATCCTGGTATGGAGGTTCGAATCCTCCCCAGGCAGCCACTCAGGTATGCCGGAACGTCGGATTACCGGACGAAAGTTCGCTTCTCACGCCGATGCGGAAGCGGCGAGCGCCAAGCCTTGGCCGCCTCTGACTCCTGCCGAGCGCATTCTCGAAACCTGGCGATTGAGTGAGGAGTTGTGGCGCCTGAAAGCCGAGTTCAACGATGAACCAGGACTTTGTCGATCTGTTGAACGCCTTATCCGCCGCTAAAGTACGTTTCCTGGTCGCCGGAGCCACGCGGTTACATTCCACTCAGTTCCGCGCAGCACCAACCACCTGGACGTCTGGGTTGAAGCCACACCGGAGAATGCCCTTCGCGTGATTCAGGCGCTGCGAAACTTCGGCGCGCCCTGGGAGACGTCACCGAGGCAGACTTTGCGAAGGCTGGGACGGTATACCAGATCGGCATCGCTCCACGTCGCACCGATCTGATCACCGAAGCCACGGGATTGGATTTCGCGCACGCCTGGAACGAACGCGTCACCGGACCCTTTGGCCCCTGGAGGTTCCCTTCATGGGAATCCGCAGGCTCATTCTCAACAAGCGAGCCGTCGGCCGCCCCCAAGATCTCATCGACGTTCAGAATCTCGAGCGCCTCGCGTAGAACCGACCGCCTCGGACATGGTGGGCATCTCGCGCTCCGAGTCGGTGAAAACGCTCTGAGAAGCCAGTGCCGCGAATTTCCACGCTGGCGGTGTAACCCACACATTCATCGGCAGTAGATAAGGTTCGGTGAATAAGCCGGCCCCGTGGCAGGCTACGTGCAGTTGTCGGTACCGGAGGGTGGGAGGACCCAGATGGTCCTTCAGCAGGCTTCCGAGGAAGCCGTGGACACACCAACTGAACCCACCCCCCGATCGCAACGCCTCATGAACCAAGGGACGTTGCAGGCCCTGATCGCCCTTCTCAAAGACCGCGGTTACCAGGTTGTTGGACCCCGCCTGCGCGATCAGGCGATCGTCCTCGACCTCATCAGCGACCCGGCCGACCTTCCCGCCGGCTGCACCAGCGAGCAGGAAGCCGCAACGTATCGGGTGAAGCAGGGCCCCGGCAGTGCATGCTTTGCCTACGGTCCCGGACCGCAGAGCTGGAAAAAGTTCCTGCACCCTGCGGACGTGCGGGTTTTTCGCGCGCAGCGCGAATCCACCTCCGAAGGACGCACGCTGCGGATCCTCCCGGAAGGCGGGTTGCCGCCACGCTACGCCTTGCTCGGGGTGCGCGCCTGCGATCTCGCGGCCATCGCCGTTCACGATCGCGTGCTGCTGAAGGACCGCTTCCGCGACGACACTTACCAGGCCCGCCGCGAACACACGTTGGTGGTCGCGGTGAATTGCACGCATTCGTCTCCCACCTGTTTCTGCTCCTCCATGGACACCGGACCGCGTGTCCAGGCCGGCTTCGATCTGCTGCTGACTGAAATTGCCGTCGATGGGCGTCCCGAGTTTTTGGTGGAAGCGGGAAGCGACGCCGGCCGCGCCATCCTGGACCAGCTCGCCACCCGGGAAGCGCCGGCCGCCCTGGTGCGGCAGGCGGAGGACGCCGTGCGCGCCGCGGCCACATCGCAAACGCGGACAATCGAAACCAAGGATCTCGAACAGGCGCTCCTGGAGAACCCCGACCATCCCGAGTGGGACAAGGTGGCCGCGCGCTGCCTGGCGTG
>CAYPHP010000389.1:0-4703 GCA_964410045.1 uncultured Acidobacteriota bacterium
TATTGTGGAAGATGGCCTATGCCGCCTGATAGACGGGCGGCCTGGTTTCCGTAAAGTAAAGCTTTTCCCTTATAGCTGGGACTCATGATCAGCCGGGCCGCCCGCTGGTAGGTCAAGTAAGCCCAAGCCCACTCAAAGACCACCACAAAGCGGTTCCGGAATCCAATCAAGAAGAAAATGTGAATAAAGAGCCAGGCCAGCCAGGCCAGGAGGCCGGAGAGGTGCAGGAATCCGAAGTCTGCAACGGCTGCGGCCCGGCCGATCGTGGCCAGGTTGCCCTTGTCCAGGTAGTGAAATGTCTGGAGGGGTTCGCCGCGACAGGCTCGCCGGATATTCTTCGCCGTATGACCTCCCTGCTGGATCGCGACCGGCGCAACGCCAGGAAGGGGCCTGCCCGGCGGATTCTTATTGTCGGTCTGATGCAGGAATGCAGCCAGATCACCGATGACGAAAACCTCCGGGTGACCGGGAACGGTCAAGTCACGTTCCACGATCACCCGGCCGGCGCGGTCCAGAGGTACATTCAGGCTGCGCGCCAGCGGTGAAGCCGACACACCCGCGGCCCATAGGACGGTTGCCGCTGCCAGCGTCTGGTCTCCCAGAACGACCAAGCCTTCTTCCAAACGAGTAACCGCAGTGCCCGTGCGGACCTCGACCCCCAGGCGTTCGAGAGACGCCTGTGCCTTACGGGAGAGCGCCTCAGGGAACGCCGGCAAGATCCGGGGTCCGGCTTCCAGCAGCAGCACGCGCGCCTCCCGCGGATCGATCACCCGGAAGTCTTCCACCATGACGTGGCGGGCAATCTCCGAAATGGCGCCGGCCAGCTCCACGCCGGTTGGTCCGCCGCCAACCACCACGAAGGTCAGCAACGCCCTTCGGCGCGCTTCGTCCTTCTCGCGCTCGGCCTTTTCAAAAGCCAGCAGGATGCGCCGGCGGATTTCCAGAGCGTCCTCCAGGGTCTTCAGACCGGGCGCCAGCCTTTCCCAGTCGTCGTGACCGAAATACGCGTGACGGCCCCCGGTGGCCAGGATCAGATAGTCGTACTGGATCTCGCCGTCTTCCAGAATCACTCTGCGCTGGGCGGTGTCCACGGAAACGGCTCGCGCCATCAGTACGCTGGCGTTCCGCTGCCGGCGCAGGATGGCGCGGATGGGATAGGCGATGTCCCCCGGCGACAGCGCCGCGGTGGCCACCTGGTAGAGCAGCGGCTGGAACAGGTGATGGTTGCTGGCGTCCACCACGGTGACGCGAACCGGCGCGCCATTCAATCCCCGCGCCGCATACAATCCGCCAAAACCTGCCCCGACAATCACCACATGTGGATTCACGGTCCACGAAAGTATAAACCGCCGATGCACGCCGATGCACGCAGATCGCACGACGGGAACTTCTGCGGAGCGCAGGTGTCCAATCTGAGTGAAGGGGAAAGACCATGGCCATGAACGTTGCGGGCCGGGGTGTGTCCGCGGAGATCAACATCACCCCGCTGATCGACGTACTGCTGGTGCTGATCATCATCTTCATGATCATTCAACCGGCGGCCAGCAAGGGTCTGGACGCGGTGGTTCCGCAGGCCAACGATGGCCCCGCGCCTCCTCCTGCGCGGACGATTGTCGTGCAGCTAGCGGCCGACGGCTCGATGCAGATCAATCAAGAGAGTGTCGTACCTGAGAGGCTTGGCGGCCGCTTGTTCGAGATCTTCAAAGCTCGCGCGGAAAAAGTCTGCTTCGTTCGCGCCGATCCCGGCGTTGAGTTTCAGGAAGTGGCTCGCGTAATTGAGACGATTCGCGAGGCCGGTGTAAATCAGGTCGGTCTACTTGCCGGGAACTGGAAGTGAATTACAGGTGTCCAATGGAATGCAAGGGGGACGCACATGTTTGAGCAGAGCTTGCTTGATCTCGCCGCACGGAACGGAAGACGTCCGTGGACTGTGGCAGTGTCCATGGCGATCCAATCTGGGTTTGTAGGCCTGATGATCCTGATCCCATTGTTGTACACGGAGGCGCTCCCGAAGATGGCCTACTGCATCCTCCAATTCGAGCCGCCGCCCGGAAAGCCGGAGCCTCCAGCGCCGCGACCGCCTTCGAGGGGGACGCATCAAAGCGACTTTGTTCGAGGCAAGCTGCAAACGCCAAGCCAGATTCCGGACAACATCTATACTCCCGCCGAGCCGGAACCTGCGATCCTCGAGCCGGGCGGATCAGGAGTTCCCGGACTTCCCGAGGGTCTTGGCGGTCACTATGTGGTAGGTGGAACCGGAAAGCTGATGCTGCCCAGTGTCGAGCCGCCTCCGCCTCAGCCAAAGCCAAAGCAAGCGGCGGCCGTCCGCCAGATTCGTGTCGGCACCATGGAACTTGCCATGGCCATCAGCAGGCCGCAGCCGCATTATCCACCGTTGGCCAAGCAAGCGCGAATCCAGGGAGTGGTCCGGCTGGAAGCGATCATCAGCAAGACCGGCACCATCGAGCGTCTCCAATTGTTGTCAGGACACCCGCTCCTCGTCCCCTCGGCTCTGGACGCGGTCAAGCAATGGCGTTACCGGCCCACGATTCTGAACGGCGAGCCGGTGGAAGTCGTGACCACCATAGAGGTACACTTCACGCTCTCGCAGTAGTCGGCCAATCGGCAAGTGGACCAGGCCCTATAATGGGGTTAGTGTCCGTATCTCCTGCCAATTTGACGCCGATGGAGAGCTTTGCCGACCTGCTGCGAAAGGTGCAGCAGTACCGTCCTGGCGACAGCGTGGATCTGGTTAAGCGGGCCTTCGACTTTTCCGCGCGCTATCACAGCGCACAAGTGCGGGCGTCGGGCGAGCCCTACCTGTTGCACCCGCTGCAAGTCGCACACACGCTGGCGGACATGAAGCTGGACGCCGTTTCGATTGCCACCGGCCTGTTGCACGACGTGGTGGAAGATACCGAGGCCGACATCAGCGTCCTGAAGACCCAGTTCGGCCCGGAAGTCGCGCACATTGTCGAGGGTCTGACCAAGATCTCGCGTTTGGACTTTCAGAGTCACGAAGAGCGCCAGGCGGAAAACTTCCGCAAGATGCTGCTGGCCATGGTCGACGATTTCCGCGTGATCCTGGTGAAGCTGGCGGACCGCCTGCACAACATGCGCACGCTGGAGTTTGTTGGCCAGGAGAAACAGGAACGCGTAGCCCGCGAAACCATGGAGATCTACGCGCCGCTGGCGCATCGTCTGGGCATGAGCAAGATCCGCAGCGAACTCGAGGATCTCTCCTTCCGCTATCTCGATCCGACAGCCTACGAAGACATCCGCAAGGCGCTGGACGCCAAGCGCAAAGTGAACGAGGCGTTTCTCACCGAAGTCAGCGCGACGCTCGCGACCAAGATGCGCGATCACGACATTCCGGCCCGCCTGGAGGGGCGCGTCAAGCGGATCTACAGCATCTACCAGAAGCTGAAACGGCAGCGGATTTCCGTGGATCAGGTTTACGATTTGCTGGCCGTTCGCATCATTACCGAGACGGTCAAGGATTGTTACGCCGCTCTCGGAGTGATTCACAACCTGTGGCGTCCAGTGCCTGGCCGGATCAAAGACTTCATCGCCATGCCCCGGCCCAACCTCTATCAATCGCTGCACACCTCGGTGATCCACGACACGGGTGTGCCGTTTGAAGTGCAGATCCGCACGGCGGAGATGCACCGCACCGCGGAGTTGGGTATCGCCGCGCACTGGCGCTACAAGGAAGCAGGATCAGTCAAAGAGACCGGCAAGGAGGCGTCCGAGGAAGACCAGCGCATCGCCTGGCTACGCCAACTGGTCGAGGAACAGCGCGACCTTCAGGATCCTGGCGAGTTCATGTCCACGCTGAAGATCGACCTCTACCCGGAGGAGGTCTACACCTTCACGCCGCGCGGGAAAGTGATCATTCTGCCGCGCGACGCCACGCCGGTGGATTTCGCCTATGAAATCCACACGGAAGTCGGTCACGCCTGCATCGGCGCCAAAGTGAACGGACGCATCGTGCCGCTGCGCTACCACTTAAAGAACGGCGACATCGTCGAGATCCTGACGCAGCAAGGCCACAAGCCGAGCCGCGACTGGCTAGGCGTGGTTAAGACTTCGAAAGCGCGAAACAAGGTCCGTCAGTGGATCAACACCGAGGCCCGGCAGAAAGCGTTGGAGTTGGGCCGGCGACTGCTGGAGAAAGAAGCCCGCCACTATGACGTTAGTCTGAAGAAGGTTTCCGATGAAACCTACATGCGCGCGGCTCACGACTACGGTCTGACCAAGCTCGACGATTTGATGGCGGCCATCGGCTTCGGCAAGTATTCCGCCAAACAGGTGCTCTCGAAGCTGACGCCCCAGCCGCTGGGCGAGCCTCAGGAACCCGGCAAGCTGGCGACCACGATACGCAAGGCGCTGGGTTTTTCCAAGGACAGCGCGATCGTAGTGGCCGGAGCCAACGACCTGGTCACTTACCGCGCCAAGTGCTGCAATCCCATCCGAGGCGAGGAGATCATCGGCTACATCACGCGCGGCAAGGGCATCGCCGTGCACTCGAAATCCTGTCCCAACGTCGAGAACCTGATGTACGAAGCGGAGCGGCGCATCGACGTGCAGTGGGCCCGCGCTGCCGAGGACACCTATCCGGTCAAACTGGTGATCTTCACCGACGAGCGTCCTGGCATGCTCAAGGAGATCACTCAGGCAATGTCGGAGGACACCAACATCCG
>CAYPHP010000390.1:0-4693 GCA_964410045.1 uncultured Acidobacteriota bacterium
TGCCACCCGTTCTTGTCCATCGCGGTGGCGTTCACCACTTCGCCGCGCTGGAGGTCGAGCACCAGGAATTCATCCGGCAACCAGATCGCCCAGGAACACTCCGGCGTGGCCCAAGTTAAGACCGACACGGTGACCGCGTCGCTGTCCAGCGTACTAACCAACCGCCTGCTCAACGAGTTCCGGTTCCAGTGGTTGCGCGACGATGAGCCGGGCATCCCCTATTCCCTGGGGCCGGAGACGGTGATCCGCGTCGGCGCGACCAACGCCCTGCTGTTCGGATCCAGCTCCATCAGCCCGCGCTACGCCAACATCACCGGGTACCAGTTCGGCGACAACGCCACCTACACGATGGGGCGCCACACCTTGAAGGCCGGCGCCGAGGTGAACATTAACAAGATCGAGAACTACTTCGCCGGCAACGCCCGCGGCTCGTACCTCTTTACCAGCTATGACGCTTTCTTCGCGGGAACTCCGGCTTCCTTCGTCCAGGCTTTCCCGGGCGCCAACACGCCGGGCTTCACCACGAAGCCGGACTTCACCGATCTTGCCTTCTTTGTGCAGGACGAATTCCGCATGACCCCGAAGTTAACCCTCAACGTGGGCCTGCGATATGACTTGTCCCTGCTGACCCCGCCGCCAGTGAAGAACCCCGACGCAGGCCTGGCGGCGTTTGGCCTGGACACCAGCGTGCTCAACAACAGCACCAAGAACTTCGGGCCGCGCTTCGGTTTCGCCTACCGGCCGCTGGACTCCAACCGTCTGGTGGTGCGCGGCGGATGGGGCATGTTCTACGGGCGCGTGCCGCAGATCCTGATGTCCACCGCCTATAACCAGAACGGGATCAGCGCCGCTTCGCTGAGCTTTACAGGCGCGGCGATCCCGCGGTACCCGGCCAACTTCTCCTCACAGCCCACCGGCGGGACCCTGGCCGTACCGTCCATCCTGCTGTTCGACCGGACCTATCAGTTGCCGCGCGTGCTCCAGACCAGCTTCGGCGTGGAATATGAAGCGTTCAAGAACACGACCATCGGCCTGAACTACCTGAACGTCCGCGGCGTGCATCTCTCGCGGACGCGGGACATCAACTTCTTCCCGGCACAACCTTTCACGGTGAACCTTCCGGGATTGGGAACGCGGACGCTGCTGCGGTATCCCGGCGCGGTGCAGGGAAGTCCCACCCGACCGCTCAGCAATTTCGCCCGCGTCGAGGTGTTCGAGAGCGGCGCGGACAGCTGGTACAACGGTTTCGTTCTCACCCTCAAGCGGCGCTTCGCTGACCGCTACCAGGTTGGGCTCTCCTACACCTGGTCCAAGGTGATTGACACCATGCCCGAGTTCACCTCGGTAGTGCCGTTCAATGCCATTGACGACGTCAAGAACGTTCAATACGGCCTGAACCCGGCAGCCGATCGTGCCGCGGGAGGCAACGATCAGCGGCACCGCGTGGTGACCAACTTCCTGTGGGATCTGGACTACTTCAAGGGCGCGAAAAATCCGGCAGTCCGCTACTTGATCGGAGGCTGGCAACTCAGCGGAATCATCACCGCGCAAACCGGCCAGCCGTTCTCCAACGCCGTAGGTGGGGACCCCAATAACGACTCCAACAGTGCCACGGACCGCGTCCCGGGAGATGGGCGGAATACCAACTATGGCCCGACCATCGCCAACTGGGATCTGCGCATCACCAAGAGCATTCCCGTCTACGAGCGGGTGAAGATCAACCTGGCCTTGGACGCCTTTAACACGTTCAACCACGCCAACTTCCTGGCCACCAACATCCGCAGCACTCGGTACACCTTTGCGGCTACCGGCTTGACGTTTACCCCGACAACCAACTTCGGGACCATCGCCAGCCAGACCATGGACAATCGCATCCTGCAGGTCTCGGCGAAGATTGTGTTTTAGTAGCCGATCAGTCGGTCAGTCTCTCAGTCGATCAGCTCTGAGGAACAAGCCCCAGGCTGAGCGACTGAGTGACTGACAGGCTAAAACACGTTGCGGGTCTGGTTGACGATGCGGAACGGAGACATGAAGCCGGCTTGCGCGGCCAGGGAGAGGTCATAGTGCACGATCGCGTTGCCCTGATCGCTGACGGTTTTTCCGGTGATCGCGCCGTAGTAGTCCACCGTGCCGGCCATCTTGACGTCGGCGTTCGGGGCATAGATCGTGCCGTAAAAAGCGGAGCCGCCCGTGAGGTCGGCCTGCGCTGTCCCGGAATAGAGGATGCTGAAATTCGGGGGCGACCCAGATGCGTTCAGCACGCCTCCGCCACCCAAGGTCAGGCCTACGTTGGCGTAGAGCTTGAGAGGAGGGCAGGGGTTGCCGGAGCTGCAGTTGTTCGATCCACTCGCACATCCGTTGTTGGCGGTATCCTGCTTCAGGTAAAGGGTCTGACTGCCGCCGATCGAAATGGAGTTCAAAAAGAGTGTTTGCCGCGTGGAACTGTTGGGCAGGCAAATCCACACATCTCGGCTGCCGCTGGGATTGCAGGCGTGGTAGTAGGTCGACGGCGTGTTCGGCGTCAAGATGGTCTTGGGATTGCCGGTACAGTCGTTGGTATTGGAATTCGTGGTGCCGAAAGTCGGCGTGATCGGCGGAAAAGCCGGGCCGGGCGTGTTCAGGATCTGCCCCTGCACGATGTTGGGGTGGTTGAAGTCCACGCCGCCGCTGCAGGTTCCCGCGCTATCTCCGTAATAGGCGTTGCCGTTGATCGTGCCGGCGTTACCCGACGCTTGCAGGAAGGCGTTGGAGCCGATGGATGCTCCGGCGTCCGCGCCTGTGTAGAGGTTCGATCCTGAAGGCGGACCCTTGCTGGAGTAATAGGAGTCGGTAGTGACATTGCCGCCGATGTCCACTTCACACTTGCCACGGATGGCATCCTTGAAGATGGGGATGTAAAAGCGCTCGATGGTGGCCGTCTCGCGAACGAGCTTGTTGCTCAAGACCGTGGGCACCGTCCCGGTGGCGGTGATGTTCCAACGCTCGGCGATGACGGTGTTGCCCTGCATGTCTTTGTAGGTTTGGTAGAAGACCAGCCGGGCTTGGTCCACGAGGAACGTGGTGTTGGTGTTGCCCATGGCGATGGTTCCGGTGCGCATGGCGTTGAAGCTGGAGGAGATGGCGGAGTCCGGGAAGTTGGCGCCGCTTCCCAGGACCACCGGGCTGCCGGAGTAAGTCGGCGAGGCCCCGGAGTAGGTGTAGCCGGACGAGCCCGTGGTCAACAGGACGCCGCCGCTGGAGCTGTCCAGCCATGGCGCATAGGTGTTGTAGAACCAGTCCACGGCCTGCTGGACCCCGGCGCTGGCCGCGTACTCGGCCTTGGCTTGGCTCTTGTAGTTGTTCGCGGAGAGTCCTTCGGCGTTGGAGATGTACAGGAGCGAAGCCGCCAACAGGGACATGATGATCATGCCCAGGAGCGTGAAGATCAGGGCAATGCCGCGCTGCTGGCGCGGCCGCTCGGCACGTTCGGGAGGCACAGCCACAGTCTCGGTTTTCATCGCATCGTTCCTCAAAGTATGGAAGTTCATGGGGCCGCCGGCAGGGTGGTCAGCACCGTTCCCGGCGCCACCGGTAGAATGGTCTGCAATCCGTCCTGGGAAAGCAAGAAGGCAAAATTCACATTACGGGGAGAGAACGTCTGGGTCACGTTGACCTGGCTGGCTCCGCCCGCGGAGCGCTCAATGTTGGTCAGGGTTTGCATGGTCATGCTCACCGTCACATCGGTCACGAAGATGAACTCCCCCAGATCGGTGGGCGCGGGGACATAGGAAAAGACGCCTTGGGTGGCGGTGTTACAGATGCGCTCGGCGACGATCGCACCGGCCCTCTGGGTGGTCGCAAAGGCGTCGGTATCGGAGCGCACCAGCGTCCCCGTGCAGTTGGCCCCAGGCGTGAAACGGTACTCCACGTAGCGCAGCGTACCGTCGGCCAGTAGGTCACCCATGATGCGTAGGGTCGAACTGGTCGAGGAGTAGGCCGTGGTATTCAGTACCCCTTGGGAGTAGGGATTCATGCTGGCCGTCACCGGAACACCCGTGGCGTGACTGACCTTGAAGAGCCCGGTAATGGTGGTGGAGGTCTTGGCGGTAACACGCACAGCTTCCTGGTTGACGCCGGTGTCGACCAGCACAACGCGATTCACAAACATCCCGGCGGTAGAGCCCACCGTGACCGTCTGGGCGGTGTTGCTTCCGGTGATGGCCGCGCTGGTGGTGGTGTTGACTTCACCGGGGTACCCGGCCTGGCCCAGATCGATCGCCAACAACTCGAAGGCGGTGCGGCCCATCTGGTTCATGGTCGCCTGGCGGGACGTCGTGTTATAGCGTTGCTGCAGCTTGCTCAGGAACGTGAACATCGCTCCCATGATCACCGTGAGGATCCCGATGCTCACCAGCAACTCCAGCACGGACGCGCCTCGGAGCGTTGGTTTCGCGGGTTTCAAGGGGGTTTTCATTGTCTGGCCTTGTAGGTGGCAATCGTGGTGGTGGGCTTGTTGACTGTCTTGGAGCCGCCACTCGAAACCACGAAGGCGTCCACGCGCACGGAGATCGTCTTTACCGTGGCCGTGTTATTGGTGATCTGCCAGCGGCGGGTGAAGATCACCCCGGGCGTTGTGGCCGTGGCGCCGGTGACAACCGTGCCCGCGGCATTCAGATACTCCACGTAATTCGTGGTGTCGGTGGTCAAGCTGCCG
>CAYPHP010000391.1:0-4689 GCA_964410045.1 uncultured Acidobacteriota bacterium
TTCCCTTTGTCGGCTTGTTTTTCCTGACACATGCTCTTTTGGGCTTCGCGGCATTAGCCTGTGGCCAAACCTGGACATCGAAGGCGTCGATGCCCACGCCGCGCGGCTTTCTCGCGGCAGGAACTGTCGGTCGTACGGTATGTGCCGTCGGTGGGTTCAACACAAGCCTCGCCGGAATCCATTTGGACACCTTGGAATGCTACGACCCTGTAACCAATGCCTGGAGCGTTCGGGCTCCAATGCCGACGCCACGCACCTTCCTGGCAGCCGCAGTATCAGGTGGCCTTCTGTACGCGATTGGAGGACAGAACCTCAATACCGACACAATCGCGACAGTGGAGGCCTATGATCCCAAAACCAACTCCTGGGGTACCAGGGCGCCCATGCCCACGTCTCGAGTGGGAGCCGCGGCAGCTACAATTCGCGGCTTGGTCTACGTCGTCGGAGGGGTAAAGGCTGGATTTCTCACGACCTTAGAAGTTTACGATCCTCAGACTGACACCTGGGCAACCAAGGCCCCAATGCCGACGCACCGCGCTTTTGCCGCTGCGGCTGTCATCGGTGAACGTCTGTACGTTGTTGGGGGGGATAACCTCGCGTCGCATCTCGCTACGCTTGAAGTTTACGACCCGACCTCGAATTCTTGGGTCACCAGAGCTCCAATGCCAACCGGCCGATCCGGGCTCGGCGCTGGAGTAATCGACGGACATCTATATGCTGTGGGAGGATGGGGGATTGATGGTGAAAGGAACGCTCTTGAGGTTTATGACCCTCAATCGAATACCTGGAATACTCGACCGTCGATGCCGACCGCTCGTCGAGGCGTTGCTGTAGCAGCCGCTGACGAAGTCCTCTACGTGGTGGGCGGTGCGGGTCCATTTCAGGTTTCGGCTGTCAACGAGGCATTCAGTCCATTTCTTCCAGTGACTATCGATATCAAGCCCGGCGACCCGAACAACACCATCAATCTCAAGTCCAACGCTGACGTGACAGTGGCCATCCTGGGCTCGGCGGCGCTGGGTGCGGCGAACATCGATCCCGCGAGCGTGACGCTCGCCGGAGCGTCGGCCGCGACGCGCGGCAACGGCTCGGTGAAGTACTCCCTCTCCGACGTGAATCGCGACGGATTCATCGATCTGCTCGTCGACTTCCGCGCCCGCGATCTGCAACTTGCGGCTACCGATACTCAGGCGGTCGTGAAAGCCACGACCTTCGCCGGCCAGCGGATCCGCGGGGTCGACAACGTGCGCATGGTCAAGCAGCCGTAGCCTCCGGTCACTGCTGCTATCATGGAAGCGTGCCCGAGGCGGAAGATCGCATCTTAACGCTACCCAACGCCTTCACGTTTCTGCGGGTGGCGTTGCTGCCGGTGATCCTGTGGGCCATCTTGGAACAGCGTTTTACGCTGGCCTTGTGGCTGCTGATCGCCGGCGGCGTCAGCGATTTTCTGGACGGCTATCTGGCGCGGCTGCTGAAACAGACCAGCACTTTCGGCCTGTATCTCGATCCGATTGCCGACAAGCTGCTGCTGAGTTCCTCGTTCCTGGTGCTATCGATGGCCGACGAGCAGATTCCCTGGATGGTCACCGGGCTGGTGCTGGCGCGCGACGCGGCCATCATCATCACCGTGGTGGTCCTGGTGGTGGCCACCGATCTGCGCAAGTTCCCGCCCAGCACCCTGGGCAAGTGGAACACGGTGATGCAACTGATCGCCGTCTACGTGGTGCTCGGCGACGTCGTTTACCGCTGGCAGATCCTGCATTGGGCGCGGAACGCCAGCATGGTTCTGGTGTCGTTCCTGGTGATCGCGTCCGGGACGCAATACGCGTTTGAGATGCTGAAGCGCGTGGTCGTGGAGACGAAAGAAAAATGAAACCACGGATTACACGGATTACACGGATTAGTAAACGAGGCGCTTCCATTCCAGCGAACGGGCCCCGAAGTTGATCAACAGCGCGACCTTGTAGCCGGATGCCTTCAGGTAGTTGATGACTTGGGCCATATCGATGTCCGTAAGCTGTGTCGCGGCTTTGATCTCAACGATGACCTTCGCATCGACCATCAAGTCCGGTTTGTACTTGTGCTTGAGCAGCGTGCCCTTGTAGACGATCTGCAACTCTGGTTGCGCAACAAAAGCAACCTTCTGGCGTTGCAGTTCCAGCTCAAACGCCTCTTGATAAACGCTCTCTAGGAAACCTGGACCCAGGGTGCGATGTACTTCCATGGCCGCCCCGATGATCTTTCGCGTCAGGTCTTCGTGTTCGATCCGTGTAATCCGTGTAATCCGTGGTTACGGGTTTTTCATCATCGCATCGCGCTTGGCTTTGAACTCCGTGCCCGGCTTCCACTGCGGCCACGCCGTGGAGTTGGCCACCCGGAGGCCCACCCCGTAATAGAGTTCGAGATCCTGGATCGCGCCTGAGAGGTCCCAGTCGGGTTTCACTTCGTCGGTTGGCTTGTGGTAGTCGTCGGTGGTGTAGCGCTCGCGCATCTGCATGCCCCAGCCCGGCGGACGCCCGGCGTAGTCCACGCCTTCGCCCGGATTCAGCGCGGGCACGCCCTGCTTGGCGAAACTGAAATGGTCGGAGCGGTAGTAGAAGCCTTTTTCCGGCTCGGCGTCGGGTTTCACGCGGCGTTCCTGCAGTTTGGCGACCGCCTGCAAGTCGTCGTCCAGCGTGGACATGCCCAGGCCGATCACGACTATGTCGCGGGTTTTCCCGAGCAGGTTCATCCCGTCCATGTTGATCACCGCGGCGGTCTTCTTCAGCGGGTAGAGCGGGAAATGGCCGTAGTACTCCGAGCCGATCAGGCCTTGCTCTTCGGCGGTGACCGCCAGGAACAATAGCGACCGCCGGGGAGGCTTGGGCAGTTTGGCGTAAGCCTGCGCCAACTGCAGCAGCCCTGCGGTGCCGGAGGCGTTGTCCAGGGCGCCGTTGTAGATGTTGTCGCCCTTGGCGTTGGCCGGACCGATACCCAGGTGGTCCCAGTGCGCCATGTAGAGCACGTACTCGTCGCGCTGCTGGGGATCGCTGCCCTCCAGCTTGGCGATCACGTTCTGCGACTCGATGCGGCGGATCTGGTTCTGCAACTGGATCTGTCCGCGCCACGGCAGCGGCACGGGCTTGAACTGCTTGCTGAGGGCGGCCTTCTTCATCGCCGCCAGATCGAACAACTCGCGGGCCCGCGTGTCGGTGATCCAGCCCTCCACCGGGATGCGGCCCATGTTGTTGTCCGGACCGGCCAGAGTGAAGCGCTCCTTGCCCCAGCTTCCGGTGACCACGGAGAAGGGATAACCGGCGGGACCGGTCTCATGGACGATCAGGCAGCCGGCTGCGCCTTTCTCTGCGGCGATCTCGTACTTGTAGGTCCAGCGGCCGTAGTAGGTCATGGCCTTGCCGCCGAACATTCGGGCGTCGAGCTTGGTGGGATCCTTGGGATCAGGGATCGGCGGATCGCTCACCAGCATCACCAGGATCTTGCCGCGCACGTCGAGGCCCTTGTAGTCGTCCCATCCGTATTCGGGGGCCACCACGCCGTAGCCGACGAAGACCATCTCCGCGTCGAAGCCCGATTGCGGCGTCACTCGGTTGCTGAAGGCCACGTAGTCGGCGCCAAACTTCAGCGGCAGCTTCTTGCCGTCCTTGGAGGTGAGCGTCAGTTCCTGTGTGGGCTTGGCGGTCATCCCGACCATGGGGACGTTCTGGACGTACGTGCCGTTGGGATTGCCGGGCTTCAGCCCCAGCGACTTGAAGCGCTGGGTCAGGAACTCCACGGTCAGCTTTTCGCCATTCGATCCCGGCCCGCGTCCTTCGAACTTGTCGGACGCCAGAGTCTTGATGTCGGCCAGCATGCCCTCAGCGGAGAACGCCGGTTTCTGCGCGAGAAGAGGAAGGGCTAGCAGGAGAGATAGAAGAATTCGCATGATTCCAAGATAACACGGCTGCTTTGGAACCACGGATGGACACGGATGAACACGGATCAGAGGAAGCGTCGATTTAGCCAGCGGCCAACGAGATACCAGAACGGCACGACTAGCCAGCCCACGAGGACCGGGGGGTACAAGTAGGTCTCTGGAAGCAGTCCGGTGAGAGCGGCGACGATCAGATAAACAACCAATACAATAGGGATGTTTATCGCGAACGCGACCTTCGATGCCATCCCCGAGAAACGTGACGGTGTCACAGCTTGTTTGGCCGTCGCAAAGTCCGGCCATTTACCAGCCATCAACAAATACTGCCGAGGCGGCGGCAACTTCATGGGCCACAACTCGACGATGAAGAGGCCAATGTATAGCAACAGATGAAAAGCTGGCAAGGTGAACGACCATCGGCGCACAATGCATTTAGACCGAAGTCGGGAGCCAGAAGTTCCCGTTCGATCTGTGTTCATCCGTGTTCATCTGTGGTTTCATAGAACCATGGCGGTACCGGAGAAGCTGCAGGTCAAAGTGCTCTCGGACAGCGCGGGGTACATCGACATGACCCGCGTGGCGCATCGCGAGGTGGCGTTCGCCGAGGTGCTGGACCTGGTGGTGGCGGTCGCCGGGCTGAACACCGAGCGTATCCGCACGCTGCTGCGCGGCGGGACCGCCGTGGTGAACGCCTACCGCTATCGCTGGACACCCGTATCGCTGGATGCCGAGGAGATCGCGCCGCTGCTTAAGCGGTTTCCGCATCCCCAGCCGGATCG
>CAYPHP010000392.1:0-4687 GCA_964410045.1 uncultured Acidobacteriota bacterium
CCGGTTGGTGAGACCGGCGCCGGCGTCGGCCGCGAGCTGAAGAACGTTGGCGGTACGCACCGAGCCATCCGCCACGCGGTAGCTGAAGATGCCCTGTTGAGCGGCTGGCGTGAGCACACTGGTCGAGCGATTTTCCGTAGCGGGCCGCGGCGCGACCTCAAAGTTGAAAAAGAAGAACAGCTTGTTCTTCATGTAGGGCAGGCGCAGCGGACCGCCCAGGCGTCCGCCGAAATCGTGCTGGCGGACCTTGGCCCGCCGCTGGCCGGTGGCATTGTTGAAGAAGGTGTTGGCATTCAGGGCGTCGTTGGCGAACTGTTCAAAGACCCGGCCATGGAACTGGTTGCTGCCCCGGCGGGTGGTGAAACGCATGGTCATCGCCGCGCCCGCGGCGGCGTCGGCGCCCGCGCCGGTCGTCGACACGGTAATCTCCTCCACGGCGTCCAGGCGCAGCGGCGCGAAGGCGAAGAAGCTGGTGCCGCCGGTCCGGAAGCGTTGGGAGTTGTTGTTGATCCCGTCCAGAGTGATGTTCAGCGACGCGTTGGGCAGACCGTTGAAGGTGCTGTTGCGGGTACCCTGACCGGGCGATTGTGCACCCGCCATCAACGCCGCGAACTGCAGCGTGTCGCGACCCGCCAGCGGCAGGTCCTGCACGTAATCGTTGCGGATGGTCGTGGCCACAGTGTTGGTGGTGGTCTGCAAGAGAGGCGCAATGTCGCTGACCTCGACTGTGGTGGTGAGCTGGCCAACGTTGAGCTGTACATTCAGGTCCAGCGTTCGGCCTGTCTCCACGACCACTTTCTGGATCACCGTCAGCTGGAACCCTTCGGCCTTGACAGAGACCTCGTAGGTTCCGGACTGCAGGTTGAGGATCACGAAGGCGCCGTTGGCGCCGCCCGTGGTGGTGGCGATCAGACCGGTGGCCAGGTCTTTAGCGCTGATCGCCGCCGCCGGTACCAGCGCGCCGCTGGGGTCGGTGACCGTACCCCGAATCTCCCCGGTGCTGCGGACTTGCGCCAACGCCGGAAGCAGACAGGCTGCCATACACACCAACGCCCACACCAAGCGATGAGATGAACTCATATGCTCCTCCAGCAGAATTGTTTTGTGATCCCGATTACGGAAGGCAGCCGGGCGTGCCTGGACCAGCTTCCAAATCTGATCCCGATGCCCAGCCAAAACGGGCGCCTCGCCTGGCGCCTCGTGGCGTCTCATGCGAACCCCTCCAACGCGTATCCTGATATACCCTGTTTTCTCAAACCGCGCTACGGCAAGTCAATGCAGTTCATTCCGCAAGTTTGTGCTTTTTCAAAACGTATTAATCAAGCCTCCGATTCCACCAGAAGATCATGCGGCACGCGTTCAACGCACCGACGCCACCTTAGGCGCAGCGCCCGTGCGTCGCTTCTTCCGCTTCTGAGTCTTCCCGCTTGGCGGCGCGGAAACCACTCGGCGCGTGACCGGAGACGAGAGAATGATGGATGTAGTGGTGGCTACATACGGCGGGAACTGGTCGAACAGATGCTGCAAGTGTTCCACCGAGGTCACTGCTACCTTCATGACGAAGGAGTCGGTGCCGGTGACCCGGTGGCATTCCAAGACCTCGTCGAGATTCTCAGCGATGGCGATCATGTTGTGCAGCGCCTCGCCGACGACGCTCAGGCGGATGTACGCAGTGATGGGCAGGCCCAGCTTGGCGTGATCCAGTTCGGCGTGATACCCGAGAATCAGCCCGGCTTCTTCCAGCTTGCGGACCCGCTCGAGCACCGCAGGCGTCGACAGCCCCACGCGCCGGCCCAGCTCGGCGTAGGATTGCCGGGCGTCCTTCTGCAACTCCACGAGAATACGCCAGCCCGTGTCGTCGAGAAGCTTGTTGAGCTTGTCAGGCATGCTTACGGTGGAACTGCGAGGAATATAGAAGAGCGCTTACATGCTGTCAACAGAAAGCTGGGGTCAAGCCGATCCAGCCAGGGAGAGAGAGCCCCTGAAAGCGTTTGCAGTCTTACGGTTCCAGGTAGTAGCCGTCGCGCGCCTGCACCACCAACCCACGCTGCTTGGTCGTCAGGCGGAGTTTGCGATAGCCGGCGGTGGCGCCGGACTGTTGGGGCGTGAAGCCGAGGTTGTACTGATTGCGGAGTTCTTCTTCCAGTTGCTTGTAGATCCGCTCGATAGATTGCTTCTTCGACACTTCGAAGAAGCCTCCGCCGGTAGCCTTAGCGATTTGCTGGAGCACCTTCCTGCCGTCTGGACGCTCTTGCGGAAAACGTCCGCCGAGCCGACCGCCGCCTCCCTGGTTGAAGTCCTCATCGAAGAAACGAATGGTGTAAACCAGCGTATCGGCGCGCTGCGCGGCCTCGATGGCTTCGGACAGCGGGACCTTGCTGCCCATGTCCACGCCATCGGAGAGCACGATGATCGCTTTTCGGCCGCGCTGCCGGGTCATGAGTTCTTCGGAGGCCAGCAGCACAGAATCGTAGAGCGTCGTTCCTATGCCCATTCCACCGCGCGCACCGCGCCGGGGTGGCGGCCACCCTCCGCCTCCGGCTCGCTTGCCGAAGGGCCGGCGCGAGTCGGGCATTTCCAACCGGGCCAGCGCTGATTCCAACTCTTTTCGCGAGGATGTCAGGTCCTGCAGCAATTCCACGTCCACGTCGAAGTGGATCAGGAAGGCCTGATCTCTATCTTCACGCAGGACCTGGTCCAGGAATCGGAAGCTTGCCGCGCGCTGCTCGCCGAGGACCCGGCGCTGGCTCATGCTGGTGTCCACAAGCAGGCCCAGCGTCAACGGGAGATCGCTCTCCTGGGAAAAATAGCGGATCACCTGCGGACGCCCCTCTTCCTCCAATGTGAAATCGTCCTTGGTCAGGTTGCGGATCACCTCGCCCTTGTTGTTGCGTACGGTGGCCAGCACGTTGACGACCTTGACTTCCGCGGAGAAGGTCTTCTCCTGCGCAGGCGACGACGGGAGCAGCGCCAGGAACACAGAGACCAGGGAAAGGCACAGTCGAAGAAGTCCCATACTTGTTCCTTGAAACCCACGAGCGGCGGCGAAGTTGCACCGCGCCATCACCCCTCCACCCGCTTGGAGATCAGTAAGAGATATGCCAGGATCCCGCCGACCAGGATGACGCCGGTGAGGCTCAAGGCCATGGCGAACGAGCCGGTAACGTGGGCGATGTATCCGGTGAGCGCTGGAGCCAGGATGCCTCCCAGGTTGCCGCCGAAGTTTTGAATCCCCGAAGCTGTGCCCACCAGGTTTTTCGAGCAGACCGCCTGGGTCAGCGCCCAGGTGTTGGGCGCGGAAATGCCCAAGCCACACAGCGAAATCGTCAGCAGCCAGACGGCGATGTTCTTGTCCTCCACGATGCCGGCGGGAACGATCGCGCAGGCCACCAGCAGACCGACGCAAATGAAAATCTTGCGAACCAATGCTTCCGGCCGGCCGCGACGGATCAGCCAGTCGCTGGAAAGGCCGGACAGCAGGATGATCACCGACATCGCCACGTAGGGAACTGAGCTGTAGAAGGCCATCTCCTTGGTGCTGAAGTGGCGTTCCAGCACCAGGTATCCCGGCAGCCAGTTGACGAAGACAAACCAAGTGTAGTCGTAGGCGAAGAATCCGAGGAAGATTCCCAGAACCGTGGGCTGCTTGAGCAGGGCCATGCTGGCAAGGAACGACATGGGCTTCCGAACCGGCGCCGGCGTGGGTGACGCAGCCGTCGCGCCGGCCATCTGCCGTTCCTTCCTGCCCACCACTTGCATCCACGGCCAAAGCCAGATCAAGGGCAGCACGCCCGTCACCAAAAAGAAAGCCTGGCTTCCATAGGTGGCCAGCAGAATCGGACCGGTGGCACCCACTAACGCCTGTCCGAAGCGGACTCCCATCAGGTAGATCGCGGTGATCACGCCGCGCTCGCTCTGCGCGAACCACTCGGAAACGATCCTCGCGCTGGCAGGGAAAGCGGCCGCTTGACCTGCGCCTACGGTCATGCGCACGGCGATCAGCGCGGGCTGCGTGGTTACAAAGCCGGTGAGCGCAGAGGCCGCCGACCACAATCCAAAACCGGCGGCATAAGCGCGCTTGGGACCCCAGCGGTCCACCAGCCAGCCCGCCGGCACTTGCAGAAAGCAGTAGGTCCAAAAGAGCGCGGACAGCAGAACGCCCATCACCGCCGGGGACAGCCCCATCTTCTGGATCATCATCGGGGCGGCTACCGAGAGCGCCCCGCGGTGTCCGTAGCACACGACCATCCCGGTGAATAGCAGGACGATCAGCGGCCAGCGATGTCGGGAAGCCTGGGACAAGCCCGGATGATACACCATGGCGGAACCGTGCGGCCAACCTTTGTGGTTGACATTTACTGTGCTTGATCGCTAACTTTAGTGCAGGAGGATTCAGTGGCTGCTCGAATGAAAGACATCGCCAAGGACCTTGGCGTCTCGTTAATGACCGTGTCCAAGGCCCTGCGGAATCACAGCGACATCAGCGAGCGAACCCGCAACCGGGTCTTGAAGCGCGCCCGGCAGTTGAAGTATCAGCCCAACTGGATCGCTCGCAGCCTGGTTACCCGGCGCACCTACATGGTCGGGTTGGTGATTCCCGACCTGATGCACTCTTTCTTCGCCGAGGTGGCCAAAGGTGTGTCTCGAAAGTTCGAGCCTCGCGGCTACCAGATTGTGCTCTCCAATT
>CAYPHP010000393.1:0-4675 GCA_964410045.1 uncultured Acidobacteriota bacterium
CCCATCCAAAAGCGCGCGTGGTGTTTGGCGGTTCGTCGTACTTGTGCGTGAACAACTCCACCGTCGATCGCTTGAAGACGCGCTTGTGGGCGTAGATCCCGCCATTCAACATCATCTGGGCGAAGACGGCCAGGTCCTCGGCGCTGGAAAACAGGCCGGCATGTCCGGCGACGCCGCCCATGGCCCAGGCGCGCTCGTCATGTACTTCGCCGCGGACAACGCGCTTGCGGTAGGTCTTGTCATCCTCGGTCGGGGGAATCCGCGGGAGCAGGTCCTTGCCCGGGTTGTACATGGTGTTCCGCATACCCAGAGTGTCGAAGACGTTCTGCCGGAGCAGCACGTCCAAGGGCTGACCGGAAACGCGCTCGGTCATTTCCGCCAGGGTCATGAAGCCGATGTCGCTGTAGACCGTCTTGGCTCCCGGATAGTAATCCAGCGGTATGGTGAAAGCGCGCGCCAGGATTTCCGGCTTCTTCCCGGCGTTCTGCAGGCTGGGATCAAAGCTCTTCAAACCTCCCGTGTGCGCGAGCAGCCGCTTGACGGTCACCTGATCGCGGTTGGACTCGTTGGGAAGGAACTCGGGAATGTAGCGGGCGATCGGCGAATCCAGCGGAACCATCTTTTCCTGGACCAGCAACGCCACCGCACTTGTGGTGCCGACCACTTTGCTCAGCGAGGCCATATCCCAGATGGCGTTCACCGGAACGCGCGGGGAGTTGGGCAAGTAATCCATGTGCCCGAACGCTTTCAGCGCCACCACCTGATTCTTGTGGCCCACGGCCACCACCGCGCCCGGGAATCCCTTGGTCTTGATGGCTTCCTCGATAATCCCGAAGGCTTTCTGGAAGCGCTGCTCCTGTCCACCGGTAGCGGATTCGAGCGTCATGGGCAACATCGGCAATTGTATGCCGGAGCCGACGGCGGCCAGCGGCGCTGCGCTGGCCTGGAGAGACGGAATGGTTACCGGCAGCCGGCCGCGGATGGCGTTCTCGCCGAACAGCGCGCGGGCCACGGCCCGTTCGGAAACGTCGGCGGCACGCCCGTAGATGTCGATGGCCGAGTAGGCGCACATGTAACCGGGAATCTCCGGCATGTCGCGCAGCAAGTACGGATTGCTCATGCTCACGGCCATCAGCGGTTTGTTCAGGGCGGAAATGCGGCGCAGCAGGTCGCGATGCGCCGGCGGGATGGCCACGCTTCCACGCCATGCGCTGATGCGGACGTATACCGGAGCCACCACCACGTCGGCGTTTTGCGCGGCCTGGAAGGCCGCCGCCAGTTGCTGGTCTGTCGAGTCGGGCCCGATGCGAACCGTCTGCGTGTCCTCGACACGCAGCTTGATGAGATTGGAGAGATACTCGCCGGTGAGGTTGCTTTGATCGGCATTCAGAATCAGGACCATCAGCTTGGTCTTCTTGGTCTGGCTGATGGGCAGCACCTTGCGCTCGTCGCGGACCACGGTGATGGAGCGGGCAGCGATCTCTTCGGCGCGCTTCTGATAACCCGGGTCGCCAAAGATCGCTCCAATCTTGTTCAAGTCCACCAAGCGGTTTTCATGCAAGCCCAGGCGGGCCTTGGCTCGCAGAATGCGCAACACCGATTGGTTGATGCGTTCCTCGGGGATGCGTCCCGACCGCACCGCCGTGCGCAACACGCGGTAAGAAAGCTCGGGGTGGGGAGGCATGAGCACGCAATCGGCACCCGCTTCCACGGCGCGAATGGTGGCGTCACCCGCCCAATACTGTGTGGTGATTCCGCCCATGTTCATGGCGTCGGTGACGATCAGACCCTGGAATCCGAGTTGCTCGCGCAGCAGGCCGGTCAACACAGCGCGCGACATGGTGGCGGGCAAGCGCGGGTCCGGCTCGATGGAAGGAACAGCCAGGTGCGCGGTCATGATGCTGGACGTGCCCGCCTTGATAGCGGCGCGGAACGGGGCCAACTCGATCTGGTCGAGGCGGGCGCGGTCACCGCCGACCACGCCCAGGTCAATGTGCGAATCCACCGCGGTGTCGCCGTGACCAGGAAAGTGTTTGGCTGTGGTCAGGATGCCGGCGGTCTCAGCAGCGCGCACGTATGCTTCCACCATCCGCGACACTTGGCCGGGATCTTCACCGAACGAGCGCACGTTAATGATGGGGTTATCCGGGTTGTTGTTCACGTCGGCCACCGGAGCGTAGGTCCAGTGGTAGCCCACGGCGCGGCCTTCACGCGCGGTGACCGCGCCGACGAACGCGGCGTTTTCCACGTCGCCGGTCGCGGCCACGGCCAGGTTCGACGGCACCGACACCGCCATCAAGGGAAACTGGCTGGCCGCGCCGCGCTCCAGGTCGCCGGTGATCAACAGCGGGACCTTGGCGGCGCGCTGCAGGTCATTGATCAGCGCGGCGGTATCGTGCGGCGTGCCCCGGTAGAGGATGTAGCCGCCCAGGTGCAGGTTCTCGATCCGCCACTTCATGCGCTGGAACTGATCGCTGTTCGTGTTCATGAACGCGGCTTCCGAAGTGTCGAAGAGCATCTGCCCGATCTTCTGGTCCAGGGTCATGGACTTCAGCGTGGTTTGCACCCACTGTTCGGGCGTTTGCTTGGGCTTGGGAGTTGGAGCTTTACGTTGTGCCGCGATAGAGGCTGCCAGTGCGAGGATGATGACGAGGTGTTTCACATGGCTATCTTAACTGAACTCGGAGTCCCAGTGCGCTCCAGAGCGAAGGGCGGGCGCAGGGGCGGGGCCTCGTCCCCGCCCAAACTGAGACCCTACCGGCTATCGGGAGAGGAAGGACGCCAAGGCCTGGTTGACCACAGCCGGTGTCTCCAGCATCGGATAGTGCCCAACGTCGTCGAGCAGGTCAATCTCGATCTGCGGAAGGTAGGAGCGGATCAGATCCAGCCATGGCTCGGGCTTCCAGAATCGGCAGAACAGGGCCAGCACAGGGATGTCCAAGCGCTCGAGGTTGAAGAGCGATCGCTCGACCAAGCCTTCCAAACAGGAAGCCAGCACGTGTGCGGGTGTCGCTAGAAAGGCGGCCGTGATTTCCGCGCGGACTGCTGCAGGCGTTGCGGGAGTGAACATGCTCTCCACGAATTCTCGGATGAAGACGGGACCGTCCAGACCGCGGAAGTCCGCCGCGCGGCGCTGATTGTCCGCGATCTGTTCGTCAATCTGTGCCGGGATCGCGAACGTGCCGTCCACCCAGATCAGGGCGGGGCAGCGTCGCGGGTTGCGGCGGACGAATTGGTAGGCGATGCCTCCGCCCATACTGTGGCCGACCGGAATCACGCGGTCCACGCCGGCATGGTCCAGTACAGCGCTGACCGCGGCTAGGTGCAGGTCAACGGTGTAGGGGATCACGGGCTTGTCGCTCGCGCCGTGGCCTGGGAGGTCGATGAACAGCAGTCGTGCGTGTTCCTGGAGGACCGGCGCCTGCAAGCGCCACAGGTCCAGATTGCAGCCTAAGCCGTGCAAGAAGACCAGAGCCCGGTTTCCTGCGCCGGCGCTGCGGTAGCGCACGCGGTGACCGTCGAGTTGGACGTACCACTCCTTGATGTTCAAGATGCTACAACAGAAAGCCCTTTTCGTTCCCCGCGAACCCATGTATCTTAGCGGTGGATGAAGCGCCTTCTCCTGATCAGTAACTCCACGCTACATGGACAGGGATATCTGGATCACGCCATGGCGGAGATCCGCGATCTGCTGTCCTCGGTCTCCCGCCTGCTGTTTGTTCCTTACGCGATGCACGACTACGATGAGTACGCGGCCAAGGCGCGGCAGCGTTTCGGGCAGATGGGCATGGGAGTGGATTCCGTGCACGAGGCCACCGACCAGCGCAAGGCGGTGAAGATGGCGGAGGCGATCTTTGTCGGCGGCGGGAACACCTTCCGCCTGCTGAAGGCGCTCTACGATTGGGGACTCCTGGAGGCGATCCGGCTGCACGCCGAGAGCGGCGCTCCGTACATCGGGGCCAGCGCCGGGGCCAATGTGGCCGGCCCGACGATCAAGACCACCAATGACATGCCCATCGTCGAGCCGCCATCGCTCGACGCCCTCGACTTGGTAAGCTTCCAGGTGAATCCCCACTACCTGGATCCGGATCCCTCGTCCACGCACATGGGCGAGACGCGCGAAGAACGCATCGTGCAGTTCCTGGAAGAGAACAGCACTCCGGTGCTAGGTCTGCGGGAAGGCGCGATGGTCCGCGTGCAGGAAGGCGCGATCACGCTAAAGGGAAGCGCCGGAGCCCGGCTCTTCCGGCGGGGCCAAGCGCCGCTGGAAGTCAGTCCCGGCGCGCCGTTGAACGAATTGCTGCGCTGACCACAGCGAGAGCCTACTGCACGGCGATGGTCACGGTGTTCGAAGCTGTTCCCCCCATGTTGATGATCAACGGCACTGCGTCGCCGGAAGGAGCGCCGGCCGGCACCTGCACGTTCACCTGGTAGAGCCCCACGAATCCCGGAGTCAGCCCGGAGAAACTGACCGTCGCGGGAACGCCGCCGATGGTCACGGTCGGGGTGATTTTGGTCGCCGCCAGCGGGTTGCCCGGCGCGGCTGCGCCGCTGGCTGCGGGCCTACCTCGATTGGAACGGACTCGTCGGCATGCTGCGTCAGGTGGACCAGCGGTTTCGGCGACGCCGCGAGATGGGCGAGTCGACGCGTCCGGGCGGCGACATCTTTCCCCCC
>CAYPHP010000394.1:0-2312 GCA_964410045.1 uncultured Acidobacteriota bacterium
TCCTGTCCAACCTGCGTTCCGCCGCATGCGTGCCCATCACCTACGGCGACCAGATGCTCGGGGTGTTGCTCGTCGAGAGCTTGACTCCCAATGCTTTCCTGCGCGAAGACCTGTCGATTCTGGAATCGCTGGCCGACCACTTGGCCAGCTCCCTGCACAACGCCTTGACCTTCCAGCAGACTCAGGAGCAGGCCATCACCGACGGCTTGACCGGAGCCAAGACCCATCGCTATTTCAAGGAAGCCCTGCACGCGGAGTGGAAGCGGTGTACCCGCGCCGGCCGGATCTTTTCCTTACTGGTTCTGGACCTGGACCGCTTCAAGCAAGTCAACGACACGCACGGCCACCTGGAAGGCGACCTGGTGCTGGCGCGGCTGGGCCGGATCTTGGACCACCATTGCCGCCAATCAAACGTCGTGGCGCGCTACGGCGGTGACGAGTTCATGATCCTGATGCCGGAGACTTCCACTGAACAGGCCAGCGTGCTCGGGGAACGCTTGCGGCTGGCAGTGGCCACCGACCCGTTGTTCGCCAAGCGCCGCTTGACCGGCAGCTTCGGCATCGCCACGTTTCCCATCCACGGTCACACCGCGGAGGAAATGGTGCGCGCCGCCGACGCCGGCATGTACCTCTCCAAGCATCACGGTGGCAATCGCGTTTCCGTGGCCGAGCAGTTCCGCCAAGGCCAGGCCGAACGCTGGCGCAGTAATGTTTTCTCCACTTATCTCGAAGGTCTCACCCGGCGCCTGGACTCGACCGGGCCGGAACTGCTCGACGGGCTGGTGAAACGGATTGAAGAAGCTTGGGAAACTTACCCTGGCGACTCCCAGGAATTGATCTACGCCATCACCGAAGGGCTGGCGACCATCGCCGAACTGCTGCTGGATCGCGTCCACGGCGGGCACGGCAGCCAGACCCGGGTGGTCCGCTACGTCCTGATGCTGGCGCAGGCGCTGCGGCTGTCGGAGGCGCAGGTCCAGCACATCCGCACTGCGGCCCGCCTGCACGACATCGGCTATCTGGCGATCCCCGCCGACGTGCTGGCCAGAAACAACCGGCTGAACCCGACGGAGTTCGCCGCGTTTCACGTTCACGCCGGAGCCGGCGCACGGTTGCTGGTGGCCGTACACTTGCCGTCCGACGTCACTGAGATTGTCCGCCATCATCACGAACAAGTGAATGGCCGCGGCTACCCCGACGGGCTGACCGGCGAGCGCATTCCCCTGGGAGCGCGCATGCTCGGCGTGGTGGACTCCTATTGCGCGATTACCTCGGCGCGGCCCTTCCGCCCGGCGCGTTCCTCCGAAGAAGCGCTCGACGAGTTGGAGCGTTTTTCCGGGACGCAGTTCGACGAAATGATCGTGCGGACCTTCGTGGACCTGATCAAAGCCGAGTTGCGCGAAGCGGAGACTCCTTCGCAGGAGCTTCGGTAGCCCCGCGCGGCCGTGGAGGCCGCCCCACTGGGCACCGGAAATCAGCCCCGGCGGCGGATGGCGTCGGCGGTGAGCCGGGCTTGCTGTTGGATCCTGGCGGGCATGTCGTCTTGCGGTTTCAGGAAGCGCTCAATTTGCGGCAAGTCTTCTTTTTCGCCCACCAGGTACAAGGCGCGCAACGCCTCCCACACCTGTTCGGGGGCCGGACTCAGCAGCATGATCTTGCTCTCGGCCAGGACCACCGCGCCCTCGGGCGCCAATTGCTTGCGAAGATGGCCCGGCAGCGGTGAGCGGACCTCGATGGCCGGGCCGTCGGGGCTGGGACTGATGCGCGCCAGCAGCGTGCCGCGTCCCACCGAATCGTCCAGCTTCAGGCGGTAGGCCAGCGTTCCCGACGCCGGCGCCGGCAGCAGGTAGTCTTCCAGCATTCGCAACAACTCGGGCTTGGCTCGCGCGTCCTTGAAGCGTACCAACGCCAGCGCCGTGTTGCGGCGCACCAGCGGATCGGGATCGTCCATCATCGCCACCAGGGTCTGGTGGAAGGTTTCAGAGCGGTTGTCCTGACCCATCACCCAGGCGGCGTTGATGCGGATCTCCGGCACCGGGCTGCGGCCCAGCTCGCAGACCTTGGGGTACCACTGCTTGACCGCCGCGTCGTTGCGCGAGATTTTTTCGGCGATCTTCAGCAGGGCATGCTGGACCTTGCGGGCTTTGTCGCCGGCCAGGTATTCGCTGATTTGCTCGTCGCTGAGCGGGCGCCCGAACCAGGTTCCGTACCAGGAGATGAACGGAACCACCACAAAGATCACCACCGCCAGCATCAGGTGGCCGGCTTTGAGGCGCTTGAAAAATCCCATCGAGTCTAAGGTAGCATGGACC
>CAYPHP010000394.1:2412-4669 GCA_964410045.1 uncultured Acidobacteriota bacterium
GTGGCCGGCTTTGAGGCGCTTGAAAAATCCCATCGAGTCTAAGGTAGCATGGACCGCAGATGGACGCCGATGAACGCCGATCAACGCCATGGGCCGATGGGCCGTCATTTGCTGGTGAGATGACCATCCGGGTGATTTGTGTCCTGTTGCTGGCGAGCGCCTGCCTGGCGCAGACGCGGACCTTTTCCCTGGCCAACCGCGCCAGCATCACTCTGACCTCGGACTGGGTGGAGCGCACCGACACCGACCCGCCGCCGGACCGCGCGCTGGCCGGGTCCGCGCCAGGCGCGGTTTTTTCCGACTTCCTGGTCCTGGAGAATCAGAAAGCGCCCGCAGCGCTGAAGCTGGGCTTCTCCGACAACCCGTTCTTCGGCAGCAACGTCGGCGACCTGGACCAACGCCTGCGCCTCAAGAAAGGGCTGTTACAGTACCTGTTCTTCTACTTCTTTCCGCCGCCGCGAAACTGCCTGGCGCAGGGACGGTCCCGATGGGGCGAGGCCATGCGCCGCTATGAGCAGGAACTGCGGGCCGAGGCCGCTCGCAAACGTGAGAAGGACGAACAGCCTCGGCAAATCCCGCGGCCGCAAGCGGTTTCTCTGCTCTGCGAGTTCGGTCCGGCCATCGGGGATTTCTTCGCCCAGCAATTCTCGGTGGGGCTCAGCTTCGGCGACCGCGTGTCAGGCTTCCCGCGCGAGTTCTACCTGCCTCCCTTGTTTGAGATGGAGCGCGACCGCTGGACCTGGTACCTGTTCGAAGCCCAGAGCCAGCGTTTGATCGACCGCGCCGAACTGGATCACTTCGGGCTGGCCGAGGATCTGCGAGGCTCGCGGGTCCACTATCTGTGGGCCTTCGGCGCGCGCACGCCGTTTCCGTTCCTTCGCGATCCGCTGCGGAAGGACTTGCAGATTGTGCACGTGGCGGCGGCCTTGGTCAGCGCCAACGACGATGCCGGGGCGCGCTTCCGCGAGATTCTAGGGTCGTTGAAGCTACAATAGGGACGCTGCGTTGGTGGGGCGTCCATGCTCTCCAGCTACATCCTACGCATGGCAGAACGGGGAAGGGAGAACGCCTTCGTCGAGCAAGGCGTGTACCGCTCCCGCTCCTACAGCTATTCGGAAATCGCCGGCCGCGCGCAATCCTTCGCCCAGCGGCTCCGCGATCAGCGAGTGGAAAAGATGGTGCTGTGGGCGCCGCCCGGAGCGGGTTGGGCCGTCGCCTTCTATGGCGCGATCCTGGCCGGCACGGTAGTGATCCCCGTGGATGCGGGATTCTCCCGAGATTTCGTTTCCCGCATTCAGGAGCAAACGCGCGCGTCGCTGTTAGTAACAGACGTCGAAGATCTTCCAGCCGCCGCGGGATTTGTTCCGGCTACGCCGAGCCGCAACGATCTCGCCGAAATCGTCTACACGTCGGGCACAACGGCGGAGCCGCGCGGGGTGATGATCACGCACGGGAACCTGCTGGCCAACCTCGAGCCTGTCGAGCGGGAAATCCAGAAGTACCGCGCTTACGCCCGGCCCTTCCGGCCGTTGCGCTTTCTGCACCTGATCCCGCTCAGCCATCTGTTCGGCCAGGTAATGGGGCTGTTCATTCCCCAGATGCTGCAAGGGACCGTGATTTTTCCGGAGAGCCAGTCGCCGGCGCAATGGGCGGAGATCATTGCCCGCCGCCGGATCTCGGTGATGGTCAGCGTTCCGCAGCAACTGGATGCGCTGGCGGCCTGGGCCGAGCCGTTCAGCGTCTCGCAGGTCGTGCCTGGATCGCTCCTCAGCCGCTTCTGGACCTACCGCAAACTGCACAACAAGCTGGGATGGAAGATGTGGGCCTTCGTCGTTGGCGGAGCCGCTCTGCCCGCGCGCGTCGAAAGTTTTTGGAGAGAGCGCGCCTACGCGGTGGTCCAGGGCTACGGCTTGACCGAGACCGCGCCATCCATCACCATCACTCATCCGTTCCACATGCGCGCGGGATCAGTAGGCCAGAAGCTGGCCGGCGTCGAACTGCAGATCGCGGCCGACGGAGAGATTCTGGTTCGCGGACCGAATGTTTCGCCCGGATACTACGGCAGCCAGCCCAATGAATCCGGCGGCTGGCTGCACACCGGCGACCTCGGCCGCCTGACCGAGGACGGCTTCTTGCAGATCATCGGCCGCAAGAAGGAGATCCTCGTCACCGCCGGCGGCAAGAACGTGCCGCCGGTCAATATCGAGCGCCTTTTCGCCGACGACGCCCTCATCGAGCGCGTCGTCGTGCACGGCGA
>CAYPHP010000395.1:0-4665 GCA_964410045.1 uncultured Acidobacteriota bacterium
CGCGTGATCCAGGCCGGCGAGATCCTGGGCGTGGACGCCGCTTTCCGGCGGCAAGCGAGCCTGACGCGCGATCGGCTGCCTCCGTTCAGGGTCGGCAAGTACGGCCAGTTGCAGGAATGGATGGAGGATCTCGAGGAAGCCGATCCTGGCCATCGGCATATTTCGCATTTGTTCGCGCTGCATCCCGACAACCAAATCACCGTGCGCGGCACGCCGGACCTGGCCCGCGCCGCCCGCGCCACGCTAGAGCGTCGGATCAAGCACGGTGGCGGTGGCACCGGCTGGAGCCGGGCCTGGATCGTCAACTTCTGGGCGCGTCTCGAAGAAGGCGACCAGGCCCACGAGAATCTGATCGCGTTGCTGGCAAAGTCCACGCTGCCGAACCTGTTCGACACCCATCCGCCTTTTCAAATCGACGGCAACTTCGGCGGCACCGCGGGCATTGCCGAAATGCTGCTGCAGAGTCATGACGGTGAAATCACGTTGCTTCCGGCGCTTCCGTCGGCGTGGCCGGAAGGGGAAGTCAAGGGTCTGCGAGCCCGAGGGGCGGTGTCCGTCGACCTGAGTTGGAAGCAAGGGAAGGCGACCTCGGCGATGCTTCGTCCAAGCGTCGGCGGGCAAGTCAGGATTCGTCCCCCGCGCGGGCAGCAGATCGCCGGGCTTTCGTTTCAAGGTCGCAAAGTTCCAATCACCATGAAAGATGGCGTCGCTGCTGGCGGACTTCAGGCGGGAAGAGAGTATCGCATCGCGTTCCAGTGACGTTAGACGTTCAACCGTCGCGGACCACTCACAAACGGATTTCCCCGCTCGTAGAATCGCAGCAACCGGTGCGCGTCGCGGGTGAGACCGATGCGCACGCTGGCGCCGATCGGCCCCGCAGGTTTCGTGGCGGTTCCGAGCCAGAGCCGTCCGCGGCCGCATAGATCCAAGCCGTCGTGCTGCATGCCCACGCCGATGGCCGCGGTCAGGCACCCCGGTCCGCGGGTCAAGTCCCGCAGGCGCTTCGTTCCGCGATTGCGCATCATACGTTTGATTCCTTCTAGAGGCTCCAGCGCGCGCAGCAGAACCGCGGCGCCGGTCCCGGCCGCTTCGCTGGAGACGTTCAGCAGGTTCAGCCGCCCGTAACAGATGTAGACGTAGGCGTGACCCGTTCGCAGGAACATGGAACCATTGCGCGGCCGGAGGCCGCGATAGGCGTGGGAGGCTGCGTCGCCGATCACGTAGGCTTCGGTTTCGACGATTCGGCCGCTCAGCTGGGTGCGTCCGGCCTGATGGACTACAGTCTTTCCGATGAGAAACCGCGCCAGAGACTCGGTGTCTTCCGGCAGTTCGCTCCGCTTCAACCGGCGGACGTGCTGCATCAGGCCGCGCGAATCTGATCCTCGCGCGGAAGCCGGACCTCACGGGCCAGGCCGAAGGTCTCCAGGACGCGGATGAAGTACCAGCCGACGTCAACCTGCCACCAGCGCAGGCCCAGTCGCGCCGAACCGGCGTAGGAGTGATGGTTGCGATGCCAGTTCTCGCCCCAGGCCGCCATTTGCAGCGGTCCCAGCCACCATACGTTCTGGCTGGTGTCGCCATCGTTGCCATCGCCAAGATGCGTCAGGCTGTTGACGAAGCACTGCATGTGCAGGCAATAGACCAGGCGGATGGCGCCCATCCAGAAGAACGCGGTCCAGCCAAAGAACACACCGCAGGCAATGGACAACGCGATCACCGGCAGCTCCGCGTTGGTCCAGAACCGGTAGATGCCCTTGTTCAGTTCCGGGCACCACTTATCCGGCTCGGCCGGCTCAGACTGGTAGAGCCAGCGCATGTGCGCCCACCAGAATCCGCCATGTTTGGGGCTGGAGATGTCATCGGGAGTATCGGCCTTGGAATGATGGTGGCGATGGTAGGCCACCCAACTGGCCGGCGCGCCCGAGCCGTTGAACATGGTCCAAAAGACCAGAAACTGTTCGATGAACTTGTTCAACCTCACCGAGCGGTGGGAAAGCGCCCGGTGATAGACCACTGTGGTTCCCAAACCGCCGAGACAGGCCATCAGGATGGTGGCGCCCAAAACCGTCAGGCTGGGCAGGCCGAAGAAAACCAATCCGACCACGGCGAGGACGTGAATCAGAACCAGATAAAAGAGGATCACTCCCTTGCCCCGGGCGGCCTTCCAGACCGGTTGCTCCCAAGGGCGTACGGCTACGGCAGACGAGCTTTTAGCGGACATGTTCTTCCTGTGCTGACTGTGTGTGAACCGAGCCATTCTACCACGGCAGGCAGGCGATCGGTTACTTCGTGAGCAGGCCCGCGGAGTTCTCGCGAATGTGCTCGGCCACCCTGTCGGCCAAGGCCATGATGGTCAGGTAGGGATTGATTTCCAGCGAATTCGGAAACAGGCTGGCGTCCGCGACGAACAGGCCGGGAATTCCATGCACGCGACCCCAGGCGTCGGTGACCGAATCAGCCTGTGTCCTGCCCATCGCGCAGCCGCCCTGAAGATGGGCCGCGGATACCGGCTGTTTACCGGGAAGGAACTCCAGGCCAATCTGATCCAGGCGGGCCGCATCGGCGGCTTCCACTGTGGTCGGCTTGGCCACCGGCAGATGGACCCGCCGTGCCCCCGCCGCGAAAAAGATCTTGGCCGAGGCGATTGCCCCGCGGATCAAGCCCTGAATCACAGGATCGGTGAAACGGTAGTGGACTACCGGCTTTCCCTGACCGTCGATGTCCACGCGATTATGCGGGTCCACTTCGTCGCAAGCCAGCACCAGGATCATTTGCAGACGCGGGAAAGCCTGGAGGAATCTGCTGTGCTCTTTGCCGAAGCCGGTCAGGCTCTTGGCGGTGATGAACGGGAAGTACATGCAGGTTTCCAGGACGAATCGGTCGCTCTCGGCGAACTGGTCGAGATAAAAACTCTTGGGATGTCCGACGAAGTTGGTAATCGGGCGGTCATGCTCAGCAACCAGGATGAAAGCCGGATGGCAGGTGAATCCGTGGCCCAGCCGCGGCAGGGCCTTGCCGAATCCGGAGCGCAACAGCAGCGCCGGTGTATTGATGGCGCCGGCACAGCAGACGATCACCGGGGCGTCAATCTCGTAGTCGCCAGGTTCCCATCGCGATGGCTCTCCTTTTCCTGTCGCGGGCGTAACGCGCACGGATAGTTTCTTCTCGCCGAGGCGCAGGACCTCGCAGCGCGTAACCACTTCGACGCCGTTCTTCTCGGCCCGGGGCAACTGGACGCGATCCGTACCTTGCTTGGCTTGATTCGGGCAGCCCAGGTTGCACAGGCTCGATCCGCGGCAGCCCTTCAGGTTCACCGGGAACTGCTGGACTTGATAACCGAGCCGGCGGCACCCATCGACGAAGAGACGGTTGTTCTCATTGATGAACTGGTCCTCCACCAGGTGCACGTTATTCTCGGCCATGAATTTCCGTGCCCGGGTTGCCAGGTCGGAGAATTCCAGCCCGGGAACATTCCAGTGTCGAATGATGCGCTCAGGAGGCAGCAGGGAGGTTCCCGTGTAAACCGCGGTCGACCCGCCATAGGTGCAGCCGAAGGCCAGGGTCATGGTCTTCTCGGCGGTCAGGAATCCGCCGCCGTCTTCGTACAAGGCCTGGGCCATCTCCACTTCGCGTCCGGTAAATTCCTCAGGACGCAGCTTTGGCCCCTTCTCGAGAACCACGATGCGCCGCCCGTCCGCGCAGAGAGGCGACAGTTCCTGAGCGACGGTGCCGCCGCCCGCGCCGGAGCCAATGATCACGACGTCGTATCGCAGCCGCTTCACTTGCATGCTTCCCAGCCCCGTGCGTCTGCGGCGTAGCCGATGGACCGGGCCGCTTCCGGTCGTCCGTAGTAACCAAGCAGCGCCAGCGTACGCAGTCCCCAGAATCCCACGCGGATCAGCGTCACGGGATTGTCTTGAAGCGACGCCAGGACTTGGGCGCGCTGCGCTGCGTCAAGGGAGGAGAATCGCCGGCCGTGGCGCGGCACGGGCAGCCATTCGATCAGGTGCAAGAGCATCCGAATCTGGCGCACCAGACCTGCCGGTCGCTGGCTGAGCATGTTCCTCACCAGCAACTCCAGGTCCTGCCAGCCTCGGGTGTCGAGTGCGGCGGCTTCCGGGACGATCGTCGCGACGAAGCTCTGGAAGACCGGCGGGAGTGTGTGGGTCACGCGCCGAGCGTAACACAGCGTCGGTCTTGGCTGGCGGCGGCACGCAAGACCACCGGGCAATGCAGGATGAAATCAGCCACCGAGGCATGGAGAACACCGAGCCGGAAAGGGAGCCAATCAACCGGCGTCCTTGACTCACGCGTTGGGGACGGGTAAACATTATGGAAGTGTGAAGGGCGAGCTGTCCGGGGAAAGAGGCTCATGGCGCAGGCGGCAGTGGTCGCTCAAGAAAAACCTCGAGAACTAGCTGGAGACTTTTGGGGTGGCTTGGCCGCCATGCTGGTCGCCCTACCTTCGGCCATCGCTTTCGGAGTCACCATCTTCTCTCCGCTCGGCGCCAGCTATGCGGCCCAGGGGGCGCTGGCCGGGATCATCGGCGCGACGGCGATCGGACTGGTGGCCGCCGCCTGCGGCGGAACGCAGCGCCTGATCAGCGCTCCTTGTGCACCGGCCGCCGCGGTGGTCGCTGCCTTCGCGTTGGAGGGTGCGCGCCA
>CAYPHP010000396.1:0-437 GCA_964410045.1 uncultured Acidobacteriota bacterium
CGGCTCTCCCACACGCCTTGGGCGCCGAGGAAACCACAGATGAACAAGGAGAAACACAGATGGAGACGGCTACTCACTTCTTGCGGGTCCGGTAGTCGTCCGCGTCCATAACCACGAAGTCGCACATTTCCCTCAGCCGGGAAGCCACTCGGGGGCCGAGCCGCTCGAGATAGGTCGCATTCGTCCGGCGCTCGCCCGGCTTGCCTTCCATTGGCTTCTCGCTGAGATTTCCCGTGAAGAGAGTAGGCCGGTTGTTGCTGTAGCGGTAGTTGACGATGTAAGTGACGGTGTCCTCGACCCACTCCGAGATGCGATTGTTGCCTAGATCGTCGATGGCCACGATTTCCGTCGACAGCACAGGCTGAAGCAGTTCGTACTCCGTGGTGTGGACAGTGGAGTTGTAGCTGTTCTGAATCTGCCGCAGCAGTTCCTGGTAA
>CAYPHP010000396.1:447-4665 GCA_964410045.1 uncultured Acidobacteriota bacterium
TAATCCAGGAACAGGCACTCAACTCCTTTCTCGCAAAGCCGCTTGAGAACTCCGACCAGTAGATGGGTCTTCCCGACACCTGGAGTGCCCTGGAAAAGCAGACCTCGTCCTTCTCGAAGCGGGTATTCGGCTGCGTATTTTTCTGCGGTGTTCAGGGCCAGCCACAGAGAGTCGTTGCGCTTGCCTTCATGTCCGCCCCAGTAGGTATCGAAGCTGGGTCCGAGGACGCAGTTGCGATACTTCACGGGAATTCCCGCGGCATCCAGAAGTCGGGCGGTCCGTTCGCGCTGGCGGCACTCGCAGGGCACCACCGGTCCGCGAGGATCGGCTTCCGCGCGCCAACCCGTGCCGCCACACACTGGACACACGCTCGCCGAAGTGGCCATTGAAGGGAAGTGTAGCACGTGAAGAAGGCCGCCAGCCTGGGACCGCGCCGGTCCGAACTTCGAGCTTGACAGGCCGTGGCTAATGGAGTATAAGATCCATTAGTATGCTACTGTCGCGCTCAGCCGAATACGCGGTCCGGGCGATGACCTTCCTGGCCATGCAGCCGGCCGGCAAATTGAGCGGAGCCAAGGAGATTGCCCAGGCTGAGAACATCCCGATCCCCTTCCTTTGGAAACTGTTGCAGCACCTCACCCGGCGCAAGCTGATCCGGTCATATAAGGGCCTGAGGGGCGGCTATCAATTGGCTCTCCCAGCCGACAGAATCGCCCTCAACATGGTCCTGAACGCGATCGAAGGATACGAGTCCTTCTCCGGGTGCGTGCTGGGCCTGCCGCAGTGTGATGAAGCCAACGCCTGTCCCCTTCACGAGGTCTGGAAACAGCTGCGGGGCAGCATGAACAACATGCTGGAACAGAACACCCTGGCCGACTTGGCCCAGGTAACTCAGCGGCGCTCGGCGCAGAGGCAGGCATAATGTCGTTCCTTAATAGTGGACTAGCGCATCCAGTTATCTTTTTATATCCAAACCCAGGCCGTTCGAACTCATACCGGAAGGAGTTATAAGCCAATGACCAACCCAATTGCTGTTCTGCGCAAGGAGCACGACGCGATTGTCCGAATACTGGGCGTCACCGACATCATTGCCCACAAGCTCACCCGGGGCGACGCCGTCGCTCCAGAGACCCTGTTTGGTCTGCACGAGTTCTTTGTCACCTTCGCCGACGCTTGTCACCACGGCAAGGAGGAAGGCCTGCTCTTCCCGCTTCTGGAGAAGAAGGGCGTGGCCAAGAACGGCGGACCGCTCGGCATCATGCTCATGGAACACGATGAAAGCCGTGAGTTCGTCCAGCAGATGAAACAAGCGGCCGCCGACTACGCCGCCGGAAAGACCAAGGCGGGCGACCGGTGGGCGGTGGCCGCCGCCAGTTACTCCGAGATCCTCCGCCAGCACATCTTCAAGGAGAACAACGTGCTCTTCTGCATGGCCGAGCGCTTGCTCTCCGACACCGAGCAAGCTGAGTTGGCGGCCGCCTTCGACAAGGTTGAGGCGGAGAAACTGGGAGCCGGGACGCACGCGCGGCTTCACGCCTTGATGGAGAAACTGGTGGCGGAAGTGATGCCCAAGGCCTCCTGAGGATCATCCGGCCATGAGTGTCACAGCAGAGCCGCTGACCGAGGTAAAGCCCCTGCCGCCGCGCAGCCTGAAGAAGAAGCTCATCCGTAGAATCGGCCGCGACCACTCGCAGGCCATCAGGCGCACGGTGCAGACAGCGTTCGTCGTCCTGAACGTCTACCTCGGCTGGCAGTTCCTGCGCTTTGTCCATTACTTCGAGACCGGACAAGGCGTGCGAGTGGATCGTCCGGCCGGCATTGAAGGCTGGCTGCCCATTGCCGCCCTGATGAACCTGAAGTACGCGATCCAGACCCAGACGATCCCCAGCATGCATCCGGCAGCGATGTTCCTGCTGGTGGCCTTTCTGGCCATTTCAGTCGTTTTCCGCAAAGCCTTCTGCTCCTGGCTGTGCCCTGTGGGAACGGTTTCGGAAGCGTTATGGAAGCTGGGCCGACGGGTATTCGGCGGCAATCTGACGTTGCCACGGTGGGCGGATATCGGGTTGCGCAGCCTGAAGTACGTCCTGCTGGGCTTGTTCCTCTACGCCGTCGGCTCGATGCCGCCGCAAGCGCTGCAAGGGTTCCTGTCCGGTCCCTACGGAATCGTGGCAGACGTGAAGATGTTGAATTTCTTCCGTTTCCTCAGCACCACGGCGGCGATCGTGCTGGGAGCGCTGGTGGTGCTGTCGGTGATCATCCAGAACTTCTGGTGCCGCTACCTGTGCCCGTACGGCGCGTTGATGGGTCTAGCCGCTCTGTTCAGCCCAGCGAAGATCCGCCGCAATCAAGAAACCTGCATTGATTGCGCCAAGTGCGCGAAGGCGTGTCCGGCGCTCTTGCCCGTGGACAAGCTGGTGACGATCCGCTCCGCGGAGTGCATGGCCTGCCTGGAATGCGTGGCCGTCTGCCCGGCGGCGGGTGCGCTGGAGTTCCAGGCGCCCGCCCGCCGCAAGATTCCGTCGTGGGCTCTCGCAGCAGGCCTGGCACTGATCTTCTTCAGCGTGGTGGGCTATGCCCAGTGGGCTGGGGTCTGGCAGACCAACATTCCCGACGAGGTGTATCGCGAGTTGATCCCCCGAGCCGCCGAGTTTGCGCATCCATAGTCAACACAATGATTCAGCCACCGAGACACCGAGATCACCGAGAAAGCCAAAGGCAAGAAATCGGTTCGGTCTCGGTGGCCTCGGTGACTCCGTGGCTCAAGACTCTATGACCGACCCACAATATCGCGTGCGGGTGGCCGATGAGGCCTACTGGCGGGAACAGATCAAGTGTCAGTTTGCCTGTCCAGTCCACACCGACGCGCGCGGTTATGTGCGGGCAATCGCGGAAGGGGACTACCAGGAAGCCTACCTGATCGCCCGCGGGCCGAACCCGCTGGCCTCGTTGTGCGGGCGGATCTGCGGAGCCCCTTGCGAAGCCGCTTGCCGCCGCGGATCGATCGACCAGCCGATCGCCATTCGCGCTCTGAAGCGTTTCGTCTGCGAGCGCTTCGGCCCGGAAGCCAAAGAATCGCCCGAGAAGAAGCACTTCGAGTTCCTGCGCCAGGCCGACGGGTTGCGCGAGTGCAACGACGTCGAGGAACTGCATCAACTCCTGAGTTTCCTGCGCCGCGCGGACTTCCCCAAGCCCACCGGACAGCGCGTGGCCATCATCGGATCGGGTCCTGCGGGCCTGGCCGCCGGACACGATCTGGCGCTCATGGGCATGCGGCCCACAATCTTCGAGATGGAGCCGCTGCCGGCCGGAATGCTGTTTACCGGCGTGCCCGGCTACCGTCTGCCAGCGGAACTGATTCGGGCGGAGGTTGCCGTGATCCAGTCGCTGGGCGTCGAGATCCGTTGCAACATCCAGATCGGACGCGACATCACCTTCGCGGACCTGCGGCGGGACTTCGCCGCCGTGATCATCGCCTGTGGCGCGAAACGCTCGCGCGGCCTGCCCATCCCCGGCGCCGATGCCATCGGCGTCATGGGCGGCGTGGATTTCCTGCGCGACGTAGCCCTCGGCAAAGAAGTCAAGCTGGGCGAACGCGTGATCGTCATCGGCGGCGGCAACGTGGCCTACGACGTGGCCCGTACCGTTCTCCGGCAGGAGGAATACGACGTGTCCCGCACTGCCGCACGGCTCCCGGGCGTCCGCCAGGTCCATCTGGCGTGCCTGGAATCGCTGGAAGAGCAACCCGCCGACAACGTGGAGATCCTGGAAGGCGAGGAAGAGGGCGTCACCCGCCACAATAGTTGGGGTCCCAAGGAAATCCTGACTCGAGAGGAAGGCGGGCGGCGTTTCGCCACTGGGGTTCGTTTCGTCCGCTGCCTCTCGGTCTTCGACGAGAACAAACGCTTCGCACCCAAGTTCGACGAGCGTGACCAGCAAGTGCTGGAAGGCGATACGGTGCTGCTGTCGGTGGGCCAGTCGGCTGATCTGAGTTTCCTCGATCCGCAGCGCGACGGCGTCCAGATGCGCAACCCGCAGCAGATCATCTGCGACTCGAACGCGGGGACCACCAGCGCTCCCGACGTGTTCATCGCCGGCGACGTCGCCTATGGCCCACGCTTGATGATCCACGCCGTTGCCAGCGGCAAGCAGGCGGCCCGGTCGGTCTATCGCTATCTGACCGGCAGGGAGATCGCGCCCGAGGAAGTGCAGCTCCACGAG
>CAYPHP010000397.1:0-4656 GCA_964410045.1 uncultured Acidobacteriota bacterium
CGTTTATCGGCGTCCATCGGCGGTCTACTTCCCCACGCGCAAGCGATTGACCACCGAGAACACGCCGGGCACGCCGTTGGCCCGGACGTTGGCGATGTTGCGTTCGCCGGCGTTGTCTACGACACCCTCAAGCGCTACATGCCCGTTCTTGACGATGATGTGGATCGACGGCACCGGCTGGTGGCCGTAGCGGAACAGCGGGCTGTTCGCCGAATACAGCGCTCCATAAACGGCCCGGCGAATGCGGTCGTCGTTCGGTGAGAGCGGCAGCACTTCAATCTGGTTCCGCACGCGCTCGACTCCCTCAATCCGCTTCACCGACGCCTCGGCGTCGGACTTCAGCGTGGGGCGTACGGTCTGGCCCATCAGGGTGACGTTGTAGTTGCCGTCCACGCGGAACGACAGGTTATCGAAGACGCCGTAGTACGGCAGCATCACCAACGCGTGGCGAACCTCCCGCTCCAGCCGCTCGCGGCCCTTGGGGGATGTACGCTGCGCGCCGGCGGGGCCGGACACCAACATCCCTGCCAGCACGAGGATCGGTATGGCTTTCCATCTCATAGGACCCCCTTAATACCTGTGACGGAAGAGACAACCATGCGGTTGCGCCCCTGGGCCGCCTATGAGATCATCTTGCCCTATAGGAGATTGCCATGAAGGGTCTGACTTGTCTGGTTTTGGGTGTGTCTGCGGCGGCGATGGCCGCGCCCGCCCCCAAAGTGACGTTCACCAAAGATGTGGCTCCCATCCTCTACAGCCGCTGTGTGGAGTGCCACCGGCCGGGAGAGATCGCGCCCATGTCGCTGCTGACCTACGAGTCGGCGCGGCCCTGGGCCAAGTCCATCAAGGAGAAAGTCGCGGCGCGGATCATGCCGCCATGGCATGCCGATCCGAAGTACGGCAAGTTTGAGAACGACCCCAGCCTGTCGGCCAAGGAGATTGAGACCATCGTTGCCTGGGCCGACGCCGGCGCTCCCAAGGGCGACGACAAGGACCTGCCGTCCGCGCCAAAGTTCACCGACGGCTGGACCATTGGACAGCCCGACGTAGTTTTTGAAATGCCCGAAGCGCACGAAGTGCCTGCCCAAGGCGTGGTTCCCTATTTGTACTTCACCATGCCCACGAATTTCACGGAAGACAAGTGGGTCCAGGCGCTGGAAATCCGGCCCGGCAACCGCGCCGTGGTCCATCACGTGATCGCGTTTGCGGCTGCTCCCGGAACCAACGCCGGCCGTGGTGAAGGGAATGTCAGAGGACAACTGGGAGGCATTACTCCAAACAAGACCGGAGTGGTGTTCTCGCCAGGAACCGGCCGCCTGATCAAGGCCGGATCCAACATCGTTTTCCAGATGCATTACACACCCAACGGCACGGCCGGGAAAGACAGAACCAAGATCGGACTGGTGTTCGCCAAGGAACCGCCCCAGAAAATACTTGCCACCGGGAATGCCATGAACTTCGCGTTCCGCATTCCGGCCGGCGATCCCAACTACGAAGTGGTCGCCAGCAAGACGCTCACGGAAGACACTACGATCACTTCCTTCATGCCGCATATGCATTTCCGGGGCAAGGATTTCCTCTACACGGCAACCTATCCCGACGGCCGGACGGAAACCCTGCTGAGCGTTCCGAAATACGACTTCAACTGGCAGTTGACCTACAAACTGAAAGAGCCGCTCACGCTTCCCAAGGGAACGAAGCTCACCTGCGTGGCACACTTCGATAATTCCCCGGCGAACAAGTTCAACCCTGATCCGTCGAAGGAAGTTCGCTGGGGCGATCAGACCTGGGAAGAGATGATGATCGGATTCTTCACTACGGTGAAAGACGCACCGGCGAAGAACTTGTCGGCGTCCCGGGATTAGTCCGGTTTGGAGTGCGGTGGCTTGCCACTGCATGCGGCGGCAAGCCGCCGCACTCCATGAACAGCGGTTAGCGCTTCTCGAAAACTTCGATTGATCGCTCCGGACCGAACTCGGCCGTCACGGTCATGGTCTTCCCATCCTGTGAAACCTCCCGGCGGATCGTGCCGATGACTTTCCCGCTCTTGGTGAAGGTATCTTCGCGCAAGTTGGCGTTGATCTGCCGGTTGGTTACCGCGTCCCAGTTCCACGGACCCGCGGGCGGGTAGGGTTTCCCGTCGTAGACGGCCTTATAGGTAATGGCGATGGGGCGTCCACGCCCATCGGTTCCCTGGCTGGTGACGCGGAGGCCATCGCCTTCGCGTTCCCAGGTCACCTTGAGGTCGCGCGGCGGCGGACCAGGCGTGAATTTCGACTGCGCGACGTTCAGAATCCACATGCCGAGAAACGGGTCGGGCCCCGTTTGCGCCGAGGTAGGCGGCGGCGTGACAAATCCCACCGGCCCGGCCGAGATGCGCAGGTCCGCCAGTTTCTCGCCGCGCAAGAACGCCCGCATCGTGTCCAGGATCTTTGGCGACGACAGGAAGAGATCGTTGTCGTGTCCGGCGTTTTCGATTACCAGGTGCGTGCTGTTCGGCAGGCCCGTGCGCACTTCTTCGGCGTTGCGCGGCGGCGTACGGCTGTCGAGCGTCCCGCTGATGATCAAGGCCGGCACGTGCGAGCGGACCGGGCTGCGGAATGCATCTCCATGGTCGAGCGCCGGCCATGCGGCGCAGATTTCCGGATGCGGAAAGTCCATGGTGCGGCCGAGCAATGCGGGGCCCGCCTCCTGCTCGATGCGGCGCCGCCGCGCCGCCGTCGCGCCGGATGCGCAGTTCGCCATGATCGCCAGCATGGAGAACACCGGCTGCCGCCGCAGCGCGAGCAACTGCGCGCCGAGCGGCCGGAAATCGCCAGCCGCCAGGCGGTCCGTAAGACCGGCCAGTTGGCGCAACGTGTTGCGATCCTGCATGGCCAACGTCACCGCCACTTGCAGGTCAAACTCGCTGACCGACACGTCCTGCCCGGCGGTTGTGACGCGAGCCGGTTCGCGGCGCAGCCCATCACGCGCGCCGCGCAAGCGTGGGGAAAGCGGCGGCGACCCTTCCTGTTGGGCCGCAGCATCCACCGCCCGCAGCGACGCTTCCAGGTTCGAGGGCAATTTGAACGTATGGTCGGGACCTTCGACCCCTGCCAGGATCATGCCGGCGATGCGGCTTTGGTGACGCTTCAACGCGGCCAGCGCCAGATGCGTTCCGTAACTGATCCCCCACAAGGTAATCTTCTCCGCGCCGAGGGCGCGACGCAGATCATCAAGGTCATCGGCGCTGGCCTCGGTGGTGTAAGCGGTGATTCGAACACCTTGCTTCGCGAGACGCTGGGAGCACGTTTGAAAACGCTGCCGGGCCAGCGCCAGCATGGAATCGTAGGTTCGGGCCTGCGCTGGATCGAAGTCCCAGGTCTCGGTGCAGGCCAGGCTCGGCCGCGAGCGGCCCGTGCCGCGCTGGTCGAAGGCGATCACGTCGCCGAACTCGCGGAGCGCCTGAAACAGCGGGGCACGCGGGCCCTGAGCAGCCTGGATCCCCGAACCTCCCGGCCCGCCGGCCAAGTAGACGATCGGCGGACCCGGGCGCGTCGCGGTGCTCGGAAGGCGGAGGTACGCCAGTTCGATGGTGCGGCTCTTGGGATCGCTGCGGTCCTCGGGGACACGCAGGTAACTCACCTCTTGCGCCAGAAGAGGCATCGCCAACGCGGCAGTCAATAGTGGTCTCATAGCCATCAATGTACGGCGGAGAGCCCCCGGCGTTGCATCGAAGACGCCCGGAATCATGATTCCGGACGCTTTTTCCGGAAGTCGCTGGGCGTGGCGCCGGTGTGCTTCTTAAACGCGGCATGGAACGCCGAAGGGAACCCGCAGTCCGCGGCGATCCCGGCGATGGTCAGGCGCTCGTGGGCCGGGTCGAGCAGGCGCCGCTTCATTTCTTCGATCCGGAAGCGGTTGACGAAGTCGGCGAAATTACAGCCGGCCTGCTCATTGACGGCCTGGGAAAGCCGGTTGGGCGTGACGCCCAGTCGCGCCGCCAGCGAGTCCAGCGTCAGAGCGGGGTCCAGGCACAGGCCGCCTTCCAGCAGGGTCCGGGCTTCCTCGATCAACTGGCGGGCCCCATCGGGTGTGAGACGCGAACGCGGGTAACGCGGCGGCTCGCCGGTCAGACGCTCCGGCGCAGTCATGCCCACGTAGCCGATCGCAAAGAGCATCGCGGTAACCGACAACGGATTCAAATAGATAGTCGCCGCGCTGTAGTGAATCACGAAGCGCAATGCCGCCAGCGACCACAGCGCGATGCAGGCGAGGACCGCGCGCCGCAGCCAGGCCCGCGAAGTCTGAGTGATCCGCAGGCAATCAGCCAGGTACACAATCTGCTGCACGACCAGCGCGGCGTTGCGCAGATACCACTCGCCGGGGTACGACTCGAGCGCCGCCGCCAGGAACGTCCGCTTGGTTGCGGCGTCCTGCAGGTAGAAGGGCGCAAGCCACGTTAGGGCAAACAGTGCCGGCAGCGCGTGCCAGGCGGCGATCCGCGTGTCCAAACCGGCCTGACGGCGCACCCACAGCCAGATCAGCGGCGCCAACAGGAACTGGAACGGCACATGGGCCTGCGCCAGGTGCGGCCAGTCCAGGATCCAGCGGGTGTGGATGAGCACGGCGCCGCCTTGCAGGATCGCCAGGTCGGCGGCGATCGCCGCGAGCAAC
>CAYPHP010000398.1:0-4647 GCA_964410045.1 uncultured Acidobacteriota bacterium
TTGGCGCCAGGGGCAAAAGCATGATCGCGATTGCCGCCGTTCCGGAAGGCCGGATCGTTCGCCGGCTTTCAGAAACCCAAGGTTCGGACCTGACCAGCCTGGCGGCTTCTCCCGATGGCAAAACGATCTACTACTCGCGGGAGGGCAAGATTTGGGCGATTCCCGCCACCGGGGGACCTCCTCGCAATCTGACCGCCGGCACCAGCCTTGCTGCCGATCCCAACGGCCGCGAGATTATCGTGCAACGCCTGGAAAAAGACGGCGTTCGACTTTTCCGATTCTCCGTAGACGACGCCGCCGAGCGTGCGATTCCGCTGACCGGAGGCTTAAAGTTGTTTCCCTTTCCCTTGTCGCCCAATGCCGTTCGTGTCGACGGACGCATCCTGTTGTCGGCATTCTCGGTGGACTCCTGGTTTCAGGGCTTGGCCGTCATCAATCCCGCAACCGGCAAGTCGGATCGGCTACTTGCGCCTTACTCCGGCGACATCTTCGCTCCCGGCTGGACCAAGGACGGCCGGATTGTGGCCGCCGGTTTTCCGATGCGTTCGTCAATTTGGCGGTTTCAGAGAGAAAAAGAGAAGGACTAACTGACAATGAAAAGAACTCTAACCATCAGCGTGTTCGGCCTACTGCTTTCGATCGCGGCGTTCTCCCAATCGTTGCCGATGGCCAAACGACCCGAAGACGTGGGCATCTCAACGCCGCGCCTGGAGCGTCTTCGTCAGCAGGTAAAGACAGACGTGGAAAAGCGGCGGATCCCCGGGGCTGTGCTGCTGCTGGCGCGCAACGGCAAGGTCGCTTCCTTCGACGCCTTCGGATTCCAGGAACGCGCTACGCAAAAGCCGATGAAAAACGACGCCATCTTCCGGATCGCCTCCATGTCCAAGCCGATTACTTCGGTGGCCATCATGATCCTGGCCGAGGAAGGGCGGCTGGACATCGGCGCTCCCGTGGCGCAATACCTGCCGGAGTTCAAAGACGTGAAGGTGGGCATCGACAAGATTGCACCGAAACGAGCAATGACCGTCCACGACCTGTTGCGCCACACCTCCGGGCTCACTTACGGCATCTTCGGCAACTCGCCGGTGGATGAACTCTACAAAAAGAGCACGATCTTCACCAGCAAATCGCTGGCTCAGATGGTCACCACGATCGCCAGCCTGCCGCTGGCCCATCAGCCAGGCGAAGTGTGGGAGTACAGCGTGTCTACCGACGTTCTGGGCCGGATCGTGGAGGTGGTCAGCGGCATGGACCTGGACGCCTTTGTCGCCGAGCGGATCACCGGTCCGCTGAAAATGCCGGATACCGGCTTCTATGTGAATGCGGTGCAAGCGGCCCGCGTAGCGCGTCCGGACGGATCCATGGCCCTGCCCGGTCCGGCTCCGACGGCCAAACCCGCGGTCCTGTCCGGCGGCGGAGGGATGTTGTCCACAGCGAGCGACTATGCGCGCTTTTGCCAGATGCTGTTGAACGGCGGAGAGCTCGACGGCGTGCGGATCCTTTCGCCGAAGACGGTCGCGCTGATGGCCTCCGACCAGATCCCGCCGTCGGCCGCGCGTCATTCTCCAGTCGCGATGGCCCTGGGCGCATTCGGTCCCACTCCCGAGAGCGGCACCAGCTTTGGTCTGGGCTTCGCCGTACGCACCGATCCCGGCCGCAATCCGCTGCCGGGATCTGTGGGCGACTTTTCCTGGGCCGGGATCACCGGCACGTATTTCTGGGTCGATCCGAAGGAGCGGTTGGTGGCCGTGCTGATGGTCCAATTGCCGCAAGGCGCCAACGTCCCCTATTGGCGGCAGACCCGCACCCTGGTCTATCAGGCGTTGACGAACTAGCCGCTGTGGGTGTGTGCCCCCAAGGTTGTCGGGGCCTGCATTGCGAAGGCTGGGGTTACGGATTGGCCGTCGTCGTGCTCTATCAAAGTCGGCCTAAGGACAGGGCGGGGGAGGTCGACTGGCGTCGTGAGACGGCGGATTACAAAACGAACCCAAATCCGGCCAACCTCCGCCCTTTCTTACGATTGCAGACGGTAGGGATGCTTTGCAAAACGAACCCACCGGCGCCGGAGCCGCGAATCGGGAGGTTGACACACCCCCCCGGTGGTGATTAACTCGGAGCGGAAACGTTACCATGAGCCTGCTGATCAAGTCCCCGCCGTTGACTCCCGGCTTTACCTCCATCGCTGCACTCAAATACCTGACCTTCGGACGCCTGTACCTGAACTCCGCGGTTCGCTCTTACCACGGAAAGACCGACGGCACCGAAGTGGCCCTCGATGTCTTCTCCGGACGCTGCACGGTGAAAGTGAAGGACCAGGTCTTCGAAGCTGGCGGCAGGAATGACGCCTTCGACGGGCCGCCTTCGGCTATCTATCTTCCTCCCGGCACTTCCTACGAAGTGGAAGGCGAAGCGCTGATCGCTGTCTTCTCCGCGCCGGCCTCCGGAGTGAGTCAACCGGCGGTGCTGGTTTCGCGCGCCGACGTGATGACCAAGGAAATCGGCCGGGACAACTGGAGCCGCACCGTGTACACCGCGGTCGGCGAGAACGTCGCGGCCGCCAAACTGCTGCTGGGTGAAACGCTGAATCCGCCGGGGAACTGGTCGTCGAGCCCGCCGCACAAGCACGATCGCTTCCAGCCTCCCGCCGAAGTTCCTATGGAGGAGATCTACTACTTTCAGGTGAAGCCGCCGCAAGGGTTCGGCTTCATGCGCGTCTACAGCGATCCCGCCGACGAGAATCCCTTCGACGAGGCTTACGTCGTGGAAGACGGCGACACCGTGGTGATCCCGCGCGGCTACCATCCGGTGGTGGCCGGACCGGGATACCAGCTCCACTACACTTGGGCGCTGGCCGGCGAAGAACGCCGCTACGGCGCATGGTCGGACGATCCCCGCCATTCCTGGATCAAGAGCGCCTCGTGAGCTGGCTCCGCAGCAACCAACGCTGGGTGGTCGCCGGGCTGCTGTGCCTGGTGACGATCATCAATTACATCGACCGGCAGACCCTTTCGGTGATCGCTCCAATCATCACCAAGGAATTCGGCTGGACCGACGTGCAGTACAGCTACGTCACCACCAGCTTCCTGATCGCCTACGTAATCGGCCAAGCGCTCAGCGGCATCGTCATGGACAAGTTGGGGACGCGGGTCGGTTTCGCGGTGATCCTGACGTGGTGGTCCATCGCCACGATCTGCCATCGCTTCGCCGGCGGCGTATTCAGCTTTGCGTTCTGGCGGGCCATGCTCGGACTGGGCGAGGCAGGGAACTGGCCGGGAGCGATCAAGTCCATCGCCGAATGGTTTCCGCAGAAGGAACGGGGCTTCGCCACCGCGGTCTTCAACCTCGGTTCTTCCACCGGGGCGATCATCGCGCCGCCGCTCATTGTCTGGATTAACATGCACTTCGGTTGGCGCAACGCCTTCGTTCTGGCGGGCGGGCTGGGCTTTGTCTGGCTGATCCTGTGGTTGGTCTTCTACTATCTGCCGCGCCAGCATCCCTGGATCACGCCGGAGGAGTTGCGGCACATCGAGAGCGGACAGGAATCCGCCGTCGGACCGGAGCGCACTGAGCGTCTGCCTTGGCTCAGCCTGCTCGGCTATCGCCAGGTGTGGGGCATGCTGATTCCGCGCTTCCTCTCCGAGCCGGTCTGGTGGTTCTACCTGTTCTGGCTGCCGAAGTACCTGGTGGAGAAGCGCGGTATGTCGATGACCGAGATGGCCCTGGTCGCGCTGGTGCCCTACATCACCGCGGACCTCGGCTGCCTGGCGGGCGGCGGGATTTCCAGTTGGTTGATTGCCCGCGGCTGGACCGTGAACAGGGCGCGCAAGACGGTGATGGTCACCGCCGCGTTTCTGATGCCCGCGGCGCTGTTCGTGTTCAAGGCGGAGAGCGCCTGGGTCGCGGTCGCGCTGATCTCGCTGGCCACCTTCGGCCACCAGGCCTGGTCCACCAACATGCTCACCCTGCCTGCGGACCTGTTTCCGCCGCGCGTGGTGGCATCGGTGACCGGACTTGGCGGCCTGGGCATCTCGGCCAGCGCCATCGCTCAGTTGTCCATCGGCTACGTGGTTGCCAATTTCTCTTACGCCCCGGTGTTCACGGCCGCAGGACTCCTGCATCCCACCGCGGCGATCGTCATGTTGCTGCTGGTTGGCAAAATCCAGCAGACCGAAGTGAAGGCGTAAGAATCGCCGTTAATGGAAAAGCACATCACCATCAAAGACGTAGCCCGCAAGGCGAAAGTAGGAATCGCCACGGTCTCGCGCGTCCTCAACAACTCCCAACGCGTGGACCCGGAAACGCGCAAGACCATCCAGGCGGTGATCCGGCAGCTTGGATACCGGCCCAACGCCTCGGGACGCCGCCTGGTGAAGAAGGCCACCGAGATGGTGTGCTTTCTGCTGAGCAATCGCGAGTTCATGAACCCGTTCCACTCCGGCGTGCTGCACGGAGTAGAGCGCTACTTGAGCCAGGCCGGCCACGACGTGGTGTTCACCAATCTGCATTACGCGCCGGACACCGCCGCCGGCGAACTGGCGCTGCCGCGGATCGTCAACCATCGCGGCATCGCCGACGGCTTCATCCTCTCGGGAACCAACTACGCGAACCTAGTGGCGGCCATGGACGCGCTCCGCGTCCCCTACGTGC
>CAYPHP010000399.1:0-4628 GCA_964410045.1 uncultured Acidobacteriota bacterium
TTGGCGGCTGGACCCAGTGCAGCGCCAACCCCAGCGCCGACCATGCCGGCGGCTGCCGCTGCCACCGCCGCTCCCGCTCCCGTCGCACCAGCGAAGCCGAAGAACTTGGATATGACCGTGGTGATGTCGCGACCCAAGGCCGTTGCGCCGCGTGCGCCTGAACCGAAACCGGTGGCCCCGGTGATCCTGCCAAAGTCGGCCCCCCGAACGAAGATCAAGGCGTCCAAGTTCGGCGTCAAGGTGTATTGCCTGGCATGTACCCACGGGAATCCGCTCGGCGTGCTGGAATGCCAGCAGTGCGGGCATCCCCTGGAGGCGGAAACGATCGCCGCAGCCGCGCATGCCGCACACCACCGCGCGAAAATCTGGTGGATTGCCGCAGCGGCCGTGGTGGGCGCCGCTGTGATCCTGGGCGGAATAATGGTTTTCCTGGCAGACAAACTATGAAGCTCATAACCAATCTCACCCCGTCGATCCGGCTGCTGTGGGTGATCTGTCTTCTTAGCTCTCCAACCTGGGCGCAGAAGGCCCAGTACATCGGAGCGGGCGGCTGTGCCAGCTCCAATTGCCACGGCGGTACGACACCAGCGGTGGAAAAGGTCAGCCGTATCCTCACCACGGAGTATTCCATCTGGGCGGTGCAGGACAAACACAGCAAGGCCGCCAAGGTCCTCGAGGAGCCGCGTTCCAAACGGATGGCCGAGATCCTGGGAATCAGCAACCCGGTCACGGACAAAAAGTGCGCCTCTTGCCATGTGGTCGGGTCGCCGGAGAAGCAGAAGATGGACGGGGTGGCCTGCGAGGCCTGCCACGGTCCTGCGGAAAAATGGCTGGGACCGCACACCCAGGCCAATTCGCATGCCGCCAGCGTCGCGGCAGGAATGATCGACACTAAGAACCTGGTGACCCGCGCCAAGACTTGTCTGGAATGCCACCTCGGCGCGCCGGACAAGCTGGTGGATCACGACTTGATAGCCGCCGGACATCCTGATCTGCAATTCGAACTCGACACCTTTACGTGGGCACAGCCCAGCCATCATCGCGAACCCAAGCCGACTGCGGGTAATACCATGCCGCGGGTCCGGGTCTGGGCGGTAGGGCAGGCGGTGCGTCTGGGCGAAGGCATGCGCCAGTTGGCCCAGCGCGCGGACGCCCGCTGGCCGGAGTTTGCCGAGCTGGAATGCTCGCAATGCCATCATGACCTGAGGGCGGAGAGCTGGCGCATCCAGCGGGGCTACCCGGGACGGCGTCCGGGAGTGCTACAGATCAGCGTATCGCGCAGCGAAGTGGTGCGCGTGCTGGCCGCTGAGGCGGCGCCGGAGCAGCGCGCCGCGCTTGATGGCGCTATCGCCAAGGTGGCCTCGCTGGTCGCCGAGCGCTTTGGTGACGCTGCGGCCATCGCCCAGGCGGCCCGCGCCGCGGCGCAGCAGGCCGACGCTCTGGCCGCTCGCGTCGAGCGCACCGATTTCACCCCCGATTTGACCCGCAAGTTGATTCGCGGACTGAACAGTGACGTGGTCCGCATCGCCGGGCAAGGCGTGTATGCGGCCGAGCAGATCACCATGAGCCTGGACTCGCTGGGCGCGGCGGCCAATCCCAACGATGCCCAACTCCGTCAGGCGATGGGCGAACTGTACAACTATCTGGAGCGGCCTTCGGTCTATCACCCGGGGACGTTCGTGAGCCTGTTCCGGAAGGCCGCTAGCCGCTTCGAATAGGGCTGTGGGCTCGTGGAACCGCTTCCTCACGGTCGCGGCTCCTCCTGATCTGTGGCTCGGGAAAAGCCGCGAGCGTGAGCGAGCGGTTGTGTCGAGGCAGTAAGGCGAAAGGGTCATGCGCGCGGGGGCACTGGGGGTCAGCCTGAACTGGCCCGCCTCCCCGATTGGGCCAGGGCAGGTCAGGCTGTCCCCATCATGGCCCGATCATGGCCGTGGGGCAGGCATTCTTGCCTCCCGTGAGTGTAGTGAGGCAATAGAGCGAAAGGGTCATGCGCAGCTTTTGGCTTCTCATCGTGGTGGCTTGCGTGTCGTGGCCCCAAACGGGCTCCGCGCAGCGCGCCCAACTCGGCCGGAAGGGTCGCGTGCTCGAGGGTGGCCGGCCGGCCGCGCATCCACCCATCCGCAAGCTGCCCCGCAGGTCGGAGATCAATCCGCTGACGCCTTTGCCGCGCACGCCGCTGGATCAGGAGATCGAGCGGATGCGCGCGAAAATGCCGCCGCCGCGTCCACTGCCTTCGGACCGCATCCGGGAACTGATGCGCAGCACCGCCGAGCGGCCGCCGCTGCCGCCGCCCGAGCCGTTGCAGATGGCCGATCTCCGTCCGCTGCCGCGCCTGCAGGTGGAGCCGGGTTCGGTTGCCGGCAAGCTGCCCCAGTTTTCATTGCCGCCGCCGGACACCGCGCCGGAGAGCGAGCGCGAAGTTCCCAACCGCTGGGAAATGGCCGCTCTGCGCCCCGACGGCGGCGAGTTCCCGGAGTGGCATCGCTACAAGGACGAAAGCCTCGACCTGATTCATCACCCCAGCCATCCGTTGGACCCTTACAATCGCCACAAGTTGAAGGGCGACTATCCCATCATCGGGCGCAAGATCTTCCTGGACATCGTCGCCAGCAGCAGCACGCTGATGGAATTCCGGCGGGTCCCGGTGCCCAGCCCGGCTTCCTCATCCGAGTCCGGAACCTACCCGTTCTTCGGGCGCGGGGAAGCGATGTTCATCCGCCAAAGTTTCCGGACCAGCTTCAGCCTGTTCAAGGGCAGCGCCGCGTTCAAACCGGTGGATTGGGAAGTGCGCATCACGCCGGAGTTCAACATCAACTATCTGCTGGCCCGGGAGAACTCCATCACCCGCATCGACGTTCGGGAGAGCTTCCGGCGCACGGATACCAACGTCGGCTTCCAGGAAGCCTACTTCGAAAAACGCCTCTTCACCAACTCGCGGGAGACCTTCCGGTCGGGCAAGCCCCCGGACCGCCTGGGCAGCGCCAGTTTCGACTTCACCGCTTTGCGCATGGGGATCCAGCGATTCACCAGCGACTTCCGGGGCTTTGTCTTCTCCGACGAGCAGCCCGGCGCGCGGCTTTTCGGAAACTTCAAGAACAACATCTTCCAGTACAACCTGGCGTTCTTCAAGATGCTGGAGAAGGACACCAACAGCGGGCTGAACCGCTGGCGCGACCGCCATCAAAACGTCTACGCGGCCAACCTCTACTGGTTTGACTTCCTGACGCCGGGCTACAACCTGAACTTCAGCGCGCTGTACAACAACGACCAGCCCAGCTTCCTGGTGGATAAGAACGGATTCCTGGTGCGTCCCGCGCCGATCGGGACGCCCCTGCCGCACAAAGTGCGCGCCGGCTACGTGGGCATCAGCGGCGATGGGCACATCAAGCGCTACAACATCTCCCACGCGTTCTACCAGGCTTTCGGGCGCGATGACTTCAATCCCATCGCCGGCCGCGCCCAGCACATCAACGCGCAGATGGCCGCGCTGGAAGTGGCTTACGAGCGGGATTGGAAGATCTGGAAAGCCTCGGTGTTCTTCGCCTCCGGCGACGGGCGAATCGAAGACGGCGAGGCCCGCGGCTTCGACGCCATCGTGCCCAACCAGCAGTTCGCCGGCGGCGGATTCCTGGGCAATCCCGCGCTGGCCGATCGCGGATTGATCAACAACGCGTTTGAAGGCGGCGGAACAAACTTCATCAACCGGCAGACGTTCCCGCTCACCGGTACCAGCGTCTTCCTGTTCGGGCCAAACAGCCTGCTGCCGTCGTTACGCCCTGGCCCGTTTCAAGGTCAGGCCAACTTCGTCAATCCTGGAATCTTTGTCTTCAACCTGGGCGTGGACGCCAAACTCACTCCCAAGTTGCGTTCTACGGTCAACCTGAACTATCTGCGCTTCCACCGCACCGCCGTTCTCGAGGGGATTCTCTTTCAAAGCGGCATCAAGCACGGCATCGGGTTCGATACCGGCTTCGGTCTGCAATACCGGCCGAAGCTGAATGAGAACATCGTCTTCACCGGCGGCTTCGGAGTGCTCTTCCCGCAGCCTGGCTTCAAAAACATCTACTCGGTCCAGCAGTTGTACTCGGGCTTCATTCTCGCGAGGTTCTTATTCTGATGGTCATCAACCACAAAGGCACAAAGAGCACAAAGAACCGCCTTCTGTACCTTTGCCTTTTGACTTTTGCCCTTTGCCTTTTGACTTTTCGGGCGGTCCGAGCGCAGGACACCGACCTGCTGCGGCAGAGTCCCGCCGAGGTGCAGCGCAAGAGCGGCGGCTGTATCGACGCGAAGTGCCACGTGAACGTCGAGCCGATGCATTCCTCGCCTGCGGTGCGGCTGGGCTGTACGGATTGCCACGGCGGCCGCGCCGACACGGTGAAGATCGAAGAGGCGCATACGCGCCCGCGTTTCCCGGACCGCTGGCCCAAGGGCGGCGCCAATCCGGTGCGCTCCTATGCGCTGGTCAATCGCGAGAGCAGCGAGTGGATCCGCTTCGTCAATCCCGGCGACTATCGCGTGGCCGAACAGACTTGCGGCACCGCCGGCTGTAACGTGGATATTACCTACAAGGCCCGCCATAGTCTGATGACCCACGGGTCGTTTTTGTGGAACGCGGTACTATACAA
>CAYPHP010000400.1:0-4627 GCA_964410045.1 uncultured Acidobacteriota bacterium
TCTCAGGGACGCCGACATCGCCATGTACCGCGCCAAACAAAAAGGTGTCGGGCTGCATGAAATCTTCGACAGCAGTATGCACCAGCAGGCCGTCAACCTGATGCTGATGGAAAACGCCCTGCGGAGGGCCGTCGATCGCGGACAGCTACGGATTCACTATCAGCCGATCTTGTCGCTGGAAACCCGCGAGGTCTCGTCGCTCGAAGCCTTGGTCCGCTGGGCGCACCCGGACCGGGGCCTGATCCTCCCAGGAGAGTTCATCGGACTGGCCGAAGACACCGGCCTGATTCTTCCCATCACGCATTGGCTGATGCATGAGATTTGTCAGCAGTTCCTGAGATGGCAGGCCTTGTCGCCCACGCCCCTCGGTTTTGGCATCACCATGAACCTGACCAGCCGGCACTTCGAGACACCCGGACTCACCAAGCAGGTCGTGGCCCATTTGGCGGGGTACGGAATTGAGCCCAGCCGCCTGTCTCTGGAGATCACCGAAAGCCAGATCATGCGCAACCCGCGGTTGGTTTCCGAGAACCTGATAGAACTGAGCGACGCCGGCATCCGGGTCTCCATCGACGACTTCGGCACCGGATACTCATCGTTGAGTTATCTGGTCGATTTCCGCGTCAACGCGCTGAAGATCGACCGCTCTTTTATCAGCAGATTGCAAGATGATTACCGGGGCGCCGCCGTAGCCCTTGGCATCGTTTCCCTGGCTCAGAATCTTGGCCTGCAGGTAGTGGCGGAGGGCGTGGAAACCGCCGAACAGGCCGACTACCTGCGCGCGGTTAAGTGCGGCTATGCCCAGGGGTTTTACTTTTTCAGGCCCCTCGATGAACAGGGGATCGCCGGATTGCTGGCGCGGCGACCGCAACCTCCGCCGGCAGACGGCGCGCCGCTCCACGTCTTCGAAATATTTCGAGGGCTGGGCGGGGAGGAACTGGCCGAGATCTCCCGCAACTGTGAAGCCAGAACCGTCCCCAGCGATACCCTTCTGATTCGGCAAGGACAGGTGGGCCGAGAGATCTATCTGCTGCAGGAGGGATCCGTGGAAGTCTACCGCGGAGAGGGCGCCAACTCCCGGGTGCTGGCGGTGCTGCAGGCGCCCACGGTTGTTGGCGAGATGGCTTTCGCGGACCGGTCGCGTATTCGAACCGCCAATGTGAGAACTCTTGACAACGTACGGTTATTGGCCATCTCAGTAGAGTCGATGCTCGCGTTGTTGAAGCGATTTCCGCCCTTGGGGGACCAATTGCGGAAATTGATCTTCGCTCGGATGTGATCAGAGGCAGGGGCTTTTGGGCGCCGGTGCAGATCGTTCTGGCCGTGCAGCCCCGGCTCTACTTCCCAGGGAACTCCACGAACTTACCCTGACAAACGTTAGGGGCGCCGTCTCCCGGCTTCCCGGTCACGGTGACGTCCTCTCCCGAGATCTGGAAATTCACCGGACCCGGACCGAGAGCGAAGTCGCCGTGGACGGCAATCAGTTTGATCGCCGCGGGTGAGTCGAGCACTACATTGTCGAAGGTCATGCCTAGACGCCGCTTGGCGTCGTAGCCATCGAGCGTGATCTTGCCACCGTCCATCACGCGCACGTTGCGCAGGACGATGCCAGTGTAATGCGGCAGCTTGTCCTCGGCCGGACCGCGAAAGGAGTAGTGCGAGTCCATCAAGATCGGGTTCTTGGTGTTGCGGATGCAGACGTCTTCGTAGACCACGTCTTCGACCAAGCCGCCACGGCTGGAATTGGACTTGATGCGCAGGCCGTTATCGGCTCCGTCAATGGACAGGTCGGTCACGCGGATGGCGCGCGCGCCTCCGTCGGTGTTGCTGCCGATGGACATGCCATGCCCAGCATAGAAGTGATTGTGCGACACGGTGATGTTGGTGGTGGGCCGTCCGGCGCCTGCCTTGATGGCCACGTTGTCGTCGCCGGTGTGGATGAAGCAGCGGGTGATGGTGACGTTCGAGGAGTTGCCGGGATCGATCCCGTCGGTGTTTCGCGCCCCTCGCTGCGGCGACCAGATCTTCACGCCCCAGGCGGTGAATCCGTTGCCGTTGCTGTAGGTGACGTGGAAGTTCGGAGAGTTCCGCAGGGTGATCCGGTAGAGGGTGAAATTGTCGCTGCGGTTGATGACCACCAGCCGCGGGCAATTCTGATTGCCGCCGGCGCGGGCCTTCTCCGCCAAGTCCCACCAGGAGACGTCTTTTCCGATGAGTTTCGCGCCTCCGCGGCCCTCGATCACGCCGTCGCCCATCACCGCCGCGCCGTCGGCGCCGTCGCCGTTGATCAGCGCGTAACACCCGCGCCCCGATTGGTCGACGATCCCGCAACTCCCAGGACGCCGGTCATAATCGCGGGGATTGCGGGAGGCGTACAGCGTGACGCCCGCTTCAATCAGCAGCGTGACGCCGCGCCGCAGGTGCAGAGGGCCGGAAAGGAAGACTCTCTTCTCGCCGTCCGCTTGCAGGACAACCGCACGGCCGGCCGCGCAACTATCCAGGGCCTTCTGGATCCGCGCGGTATCCAGCCTCGACTCATCCACCTCGGCCAGGTGGGCAGTCAGACTCGTACAGGCTGGCGGAATCACTGGCTCAGTCACCGTCCGCAGATCCTGCGCGCACGCCGGCAAGATCAATAGCAGAACGAGCAAGAGCTGTCTCATTTCAGGTATTGCCTCCACCACTGGACCTCATGATAGTAGCGGTGGACCATGTCCCACGCCGGCCAGCCGCCGTGGTAGTTCCCCGGGTAGCGGATGAACTTGGCCGGGACCTTCAGCTTCTTCAGCGCGGTGTACATCTGTTCGGCTTCCTCGATGGGCACGCGTAGATCCGCTTCCCCATGCACGAACAGCGTCGGCGTGCGTACGTTTCCGGCATATGTGATCGGAGAGAACTTGCGCATCAGCGCGTTAGCCTCCGGCTGCCACGGCGTTCCGTAGAACTCAGTCTCCTTGGTGCGTGGAATGTCGGCAGTGCCGTAGTCGCTGACCCAGTTGGATATCCCGGCGCCGGTGATGGCTGCGGCGAACCGATCGGTCTGGGTGATCACCCAGTTGGTGAGGAATCCGCCGTAAGAGTATCCGGTGACGCCGAGCCGACCGCGGTCGATGGAGTAGCGTGACAGGGCGTAGTCCACTCCGGCCATTACATCCTCATAGTCGAGCTTGCCCCATCCGCCCCAGGTGGCCCACAGAAACTTCTCGCCGTATCCGGTGGAGCCGCGCGGATTCGTGAAGACCACCGCGTAGCCGTTCGCAGTGAACCACTGGAATTCGTAAGCAAAGGAACTCCCGTACGCACCGTGAGGCCCGCCGTGGATGGCCAGGATCAGCGGCCAGGGGCCGGAGCCGCCCTTCGGCAGCATTACCCATCCCTCGATCTCCGTGCGATCCTTGCTGGGATAGCGGACGCGCTCGGCGGCGCTCAGATCCACCTCCGCAAGCCACTTGTCGTTCAACGCGCTGAGCTTGACTTCTCCGCTGCCATCGAGCTTTGCGGAAAACGCCTCGGCGGGATGCGTGGCATCGGATGCGGTGTAGGCCATGCGATCGAAGTTGCTCGAAAAGCTGAAGCCGCCCAGCGCGCGCTCGCCCTGGGTCCGCCGCTCGACCCGCCCACCGGCAGCGGGCAGCCGAAACAAATGCGTGTCTCCTCCCACGGCGGCAGCGAAATAGATGGAATCTCCGGCCCAGGTGGGGTCGCTCGGGATCAGATCCCATTCGGCGGTCAGATTGGTCATCGGCCCGCCATCGGCGGACATGCGATAGAGATCCAACGCTCCGCCATGGTTCTGCCGCGCCTGAATCACCTGATTCAGTCCTTGTCGGCGGCGAAAGACCAGCGTCTTCCCGTCGGGAGACCAGGCTGGCGAATCATGATTGAAGCCGTCATCGGTCAAGCGCCGGATGTTGCCATCGACGCTTACAACCCACAGATCGGAGCGCTCGTAGGAGTACTCGTCGCGCTGATGCGAATCGGCTTCCAGGATCAATGCGCCGCTATCGGGACGCCACACCGCGGCCTGCACATCCACTCCAAGCTGGGTCAACTGTTTGGGCGCGCCGCCGTCGCGGGCGACCACATACAGTTCGTTGGGCGGCGATGCCGCCGGATCGCGCGGATTGGGAAGATAGCCGCGCCCGTCGAAACGCGCGTTCATCCAGTCGTAGATCTTTCCCTTGAAGCGCTGCTCGAGTTGCCGCTCGATGGCGACCAGCTCGCGCGCGCGGGCCGGCGGCGGAGTCCGCTTGGTGAACGCGATCCAACGGTTGTCTGGACTGAAGATGGGCATCCCGCCCACGCCGGGGATCTGAAAGGCTTCCCCGCCCGGGCGATCCATACGCAGGAACCAGACATCGCCTTCAGCGCCCGGCGCCTTGCGGTTCGAGCGGAAGGCCAGGAGCTTGCCGTCGGGACTCCAGCGCGGGGCCGAAGCGTTGAACGCCGAGCTGGTGAGCCGGGCCGCGGGTGACGATCCGTCGGACGGGCTGATCCAAAGTTCGGTGTGGCGCTGGTTTTCCGCCTCGATGATGGAGTTGCGGACAAACACCACCCAGCGACCGTCCGGCGAGATGGCCGGAGCGCTCGCGGTCTCGATCCGGTAGTAGTCGTTGAGCTGGAGGGG
>CAYPHP010000401.1:0-4625 GCA_964410045.1 uncultured Acidobacteriota bacterium
GCCGGTCAGGTTGCCCTCGACAAGTCTGGCAACATAGTGGGCCAGGGTGATTTCCGCGCCCAAGTGGAGCAGGTCTTCGAGAATCTCAAGGCGGCGATTGAGGCCGCTGGGGGCACGTTCCACAACGTCATCAAACTGAACAGTTACTTCCTGGATCTGGCTAACCTTGCAGACTTCCGGGAGGTGCGCGACCGGTATGTCAATCTCCAGAATCCACCAGCGAGTACCGCCGTTCAAGTATCGAAACTATTCCGGCCGGACTTCCTGGTAGAGATTGAGGCCGTCGCCGTCGTTCCGGAGAAGTAACCAGGAGGGTTCAATACCCACCCTGCCGCTCGAAGATCATCCGCGGATTCTCGACCAGCATGGTGTGCAGCATCGCGTCGGTGACGCCGCGCTGCTTCAACGCCGGGATCACGTCGCGGTGGATGTGCAGGTAGTTCCAGTTGGGCAGGATCGCGGGCAGCGCCTTCTCGGGGAGCCAGTCAATGAAGCACGACGCGTCGTGCGACAAGACCATCTTGCCGGCGTGGCCGCGCTCGCACATCTGGGCCACGGTGTTGACGCGGTCGTCGAAGCGCAGGATCGTATCGATTCCGAAGCGGTCCATGCCGATGTAGGATCCTGCGGCGATCAGCTCCTCGAGGTAGCCGATGTCCGTAGTGTCGCCTGAGTGTCCGATGACCACGCGCGAAAGATCCACCCCTTCTTCCAAGAAGATCCGCTGCTGGTCGAGACCGCGGCGCTTCCGCGCGTGCGTGTGAGTGGAGATGGGGACCCCTGTTTCGCGATGCGCGTGGGCAACCGCGCGTAGGACGCGCTCGACGCCGGGCGTGACGCCCGGCTCGTCCGTGGCGCATTTCAAGATCGCCGCGCGCACGCCGGTCCCGGCGATCCCGTCGCGGATGTCACGGACAAACATGGCGGCCATCTTCTCCGGCGGCTGGAAGTCGAAGTAGTGCGGCAAGTCGTTGTAGGTGTACACGCCGGTCGCCACAAGGATGTTGATCCCGGTCTGGGCGGCCACGCGCTGGATGCGCGGGATGTAGCGGCCCAGCCCGATCACGGTCAGGTCCACGACCGAGTCCACGCCTGAAGCCTTCAACTCATTCATGCGCCGGACAGCGTCGGCGACGCGCGCGTCTTCTGCGCCCCACTCCTCGGGGTAGTTCTGCAGGATCTCCGTCGAGAGCACGAAGATGTGCTCGTGCATCAGCGTAACGCCGAGCTTTCCGGTGTCAATCGGGCCGCGCGCGGTTTCGACTGTCATTTGGGAAAATACTTCAGATACCAGGCGATGGAGCGATCCACGCTGTCCACCTGGTGTTTGGGCTCGCGCAGACCGTGGCCTTCGCGCGGATAGCGGATCATCACCGCGTCGACGCCCACGTCGCGCAGCGCAATATAGAACTGCTCGCTTTCGGCGATGGTCACGTCGGCGTCGTTCTCGCCGTGCTGCAGCATCACAGGAGTTTTGACCTTGGCCACATGCTTCAGCGCGGACCGCTCCCAAAGGACGTCCATCAAGTTGCCTTGATGCGGGAAGACGCCCCACTCCATCTGCTCGTACTGGTTGTAGTAGGTCATGTAGTTGTAGCTGATGATATTGGTGATTGCCGCGATCGGGATTGCCGCCTTAAAGATGCTGGTCTGCGTCACCAGCCACGCGCTGAGTTGGCCGCCGTAGCTGACGCCTTCGACGCCCAGCCGGTCGCGATCGATCCACAGATAGCGGCGCAAGGCCGCGCTCAGCCCGTACAGCACGTCCTGCGCTTCATTGCCGTTCTGGTCGGCGAAGACGGCGTCGGTGAAAGCCTGACCGTAGCCCGTTGATCCGCGGTAATTCACCATCAGCGTGGCCCATCCGCGCGCCGCGTAGACCTGGCTGCGGTAGGTGAACCCCGGACCTTGCTGGCCGTGCGGTCCGCCGTGGATCAGCACGATCAACGGATGGCGCGACGTCGCGGTCATTCCCAGCGGCTTGGTCAGGAATGCCTCGATCTCATACTTGTTATCGTTGCTGACGAAGGTGAACGATTCCACTTCGGCGATCTGCCTCCCGCCCAAGACCGCGGCGTTCAGGTCCGTCAGCTTGCGCCGGGGACCCGGTCCTTCCTTCAAGTAAAGCTGGGCCACGTCACGGGGACTGAGGAAGCAGTAGGCCACCCGGCCGTCACGGCTCACGGACCACGCCCGCACGGCGCCGCGCTCTTCCACCATCGATTGCGGCTGGCCACCGTCGCTGGAGACATGGACCAGCTTCACGCTGCCGCGCTCCTGCACCGTGAAGTACACCCACCGCCCATCCGCCGACCATTGCGGCGGTCCTTGGCGGTTGTCGATCGCCGCGCCCAGGTCGCGGCGTCCGCTGCCGTCGGCATTCAGCACCCACACGTGGGTGTCCTCCATGGTGGTTTCCAGGTTGGTCAGGCCGCGCTTGGTGGCCAGCATCACCAGACGCTTTCCGTCCGGCGACCAGCGCGGCATGTACTCGGCGCTTTCCGTGGCGCTGATCCGGCGGATGCTGCCATCGGCCACCCGCACTGCAAATAAATCGTAGTTGTGGAACTGGTCCTGGTTCGGTTCGCGATTGGAGATGAAGGCGATTTCCTCGCCGTTCGGCGACCAGTCAATCGAGTGTTCGTAGAAATCGCCGGAAGTGAGCTGGCGGACCGGGCCGCCGGCAACGTCGGCCAGGAAAATGTGCAGGCGGCGGTTGTCGTTGAACCGGCTGATGCCTTCCGCGAAGTCGGGCTTGTAGAGGTAGCGGGTGATGACGATCGGATCGCCGGTAAGCGGCTCCTCCGGACCCGGCGTCGAATGGATGAAGGCGATGCGCTTCCCGTCCGGCGACCAGGCGATGTCCTTACCCTGCTCCGGGACCGGGCCATTGGTCCCCTCCATCGGATGGATCGCGCGCGCGCCGCTGCCGTCGGGCCGGACGATAGCCAGCCCTTGCGGCCCGTGATAGGCGATCCAATCGCCCTGCGGCGACCACTCCGGGCCGGACGACGTTTCCCGCTCCCCGCCCACGCGCACCGACTTGCCGTCGGCCACGGTCATGATCCAGAGTTGCCGCCAGGGCCGCCCGGGCCCGTCGTTGTTCTCCACCGTGTAGGCCAGGCGGCTGCCGTCCGGCGAGAACTGTACCTCCACCACCGAGCGGAGCCGCAGAGCGTCACTGCTCTGGACCTGTGCCGCGAGCGGCAGGGAACACAACACCAATAGGGCAATGGTCCGCACGCTTCCTCCTCTGGGGCAAAACAGCGTCCTATGGTACACCATGCGTGCGAGGTGGCGAGATCGTAAACAGGAATTAAGGAGGAATTAATACTGTTTTGTGTCGCTTTGCGCTACACTGGAATTGTTGCTCCGGCCGAAACTCAAGTGTCTCGGACGGGTTTGGCCTATGGAGAGCTTATGCGTCGCCAGTTGGCATCCATACTCGGCTTGATGCTCATCAGTACAATGGGATACAGCCAGACCTCTGGACCCGTTCTCCGCCTCTCGACCAATTCCTTGCGTTTCGTGGTCCATCACGGAGGCAACACTCCGTCACCTCTTACGGTGAACATCACCAACGGAGGCGGAGGCGTGCTGAAATGGACGGCGGAGGCTACGACCTCGGACGGACTCGACTGGCTCAGCGTATCGCCTGCGTCGGGCACGGGGGCCGCAACCTTGATGGTCGCCGTGGATCCCAGCGGCTTGTCCAGCGACTCCTACACGGGGTCCGTGGAGGTATCCGCGGGTGAAGCCGGCGGCAGTCCGCAGACGATTTCGGTCACGTTGGACGTGACTGATCCGGCTGAAGCCACGATCTCGCTGACTCCCGCTTCGCTGATTTTTTCGAACTCCGGTAGCGGCTCGCCTCAGCCAAAGACGGTAGAACTCCAGAATCTCGGCGGAGGCACGCTCGGCTGGACCACGACCGTTACCAGCCAGGGCGGTTGGCTGACAGTGACACCCACCACCGGGGTGGCGCCCAGCACGATTACGGTGACGGCCGACGCCTCGCATTTGCCCACGGGAACCTACACCGGAACCATCAGCTTTACCGCCCTGCCAGGCGTAGCAACCACCAACAGCCCGCAGATCCTTGTCGTCACCTTGGGCGTGGGTACTCCGGTGATCAACGACCACGGCGTGGTCAACGCCGCCAGTTTCTCGCCGGAGGCTGTGGTCAGTCCCGGGTCGCTGGCTTCGATCTTCGGCGCCAGCCTGGCCGGTGAAACAGCCTCGGCCTCCTCCGTGCCCTGGCCGACAAGCTTGGCTGGAGTGCGGGTTAGGGTCAATGGAGTGTCGGCGCCCGTTTACTTCGTCTCTCCCACTCAGATCAACTTCCAGATGCCCACCGACATCATCACCGACTCGATGGTGGTGCAAGTGTCGAACGGGTCCTGGCGGGGGCCGGATTACTTCGGAAGGATCCTCGCCCAGGCGCCGGGCATCTTCACCACGGGTCACGCGGGAAGCGCGCAAGGCGTAGTGGTCAACCAGGATGGCTCTCTCAACTCCGTCGAGAATCCAGCAGCTGCCGGATCGGTCGTGCAGATCTACGCCACTGGCTTGGGTGCGACGGACCCTCCCATGCTGTCAGGAAACGCCGGAGCAACCAGCCCGCC
>CAYPHP010000402.1:0-4613 GCA_964410045.1 uncultured Acidobacteriota bacterium
GCGCGCCTGAAAGACTCGGGCACGGATTGCGGCTTCGCTGGTTCCCAACGCAACGGCTACCTCGGCGTAGCCCAGTTCCTCCACCGTGGACAGCGTCAAGGCGTCACGCAGCTTGGCGGGCAGGGTCCGGATGATTTGGGCCAGCAACCGCTGCATCTCCGACGTGTTGGCGATCTCCTCGGGCGAGCGGCCGCCGTCGCGCAAACTCTGGATGCCGCGCGTCAGATCTTCAGCGCTAACCTCCGCCGGACGCGATTGGCGCTTGCGATCGAGCGCCGCGTTCCAGGCGATCCGCGCCACCCAGCCCTTGGCATCGTTCACGGCGTCGAGCTTGGCGGCGTTGCGAAACACCTTCAAAAAAGCCTCCTGGGCGGCGTCTTCGGCGTCGTGATGGTTTCGCAGCACGCTAAATGCGATGCGGTAGACCATCCTCTGGTGCTGCTCGACCAGCGCCTCCCATTCCATCCACAGCTAAAGACTGGCATTGCCCACGGACTGTTCAGAAAAATCGGTTAAGCTTTTCTTTCATGCAGATAGAGGCCTTCGAGCTGGAGCGTTGGCAGTCCCAGTGGGAGCACAAGGTGGAGTTGAACATCGCCGAGAGCGGGATCCTCCCGCTGGCGGCGGTTCAACTGGTGGACGATCCCCGGGAACTCGACCGCATTCTGGCGCTGCCGCTCGGCTATCCCCAGACCAACGGCAGCGAGGAATTGCGGACGCGCATCGCGGCCCTCTATCCCGGCGCTGGACCCGAGAACATATTGGTGACCGGCGGCGGTGCGGAAGCCAATCTCCTGGCCGTTTGGGCGCTGCTGGAGGCCGGCGACGAGGTGATCGTGATGCAGCCGAACTACGGCCAGATCGCCGGACTCGCGCGCGCCGCAGGCGGCGTGGTCAAGCCCTGGTGGCTTTGGCAGGAACTGCGCTGGCAGCCTGATCCCGGCGAGCTGCAGCGCCTGATCACCCCGCGGACGCGTTTCATTGCGGGGTGCAATCCCAACAATCCCACGGGCGCGGTCCTCAGCGCCACCAACATGCAAGCGATTGTCGACGCCGCCGGCCGCGCCGGAGCCTGGATACTGGCCGACGAGGTCTATCGCGGCGCCGAGTTCGACGGCGACATGACTCCCACGTTCTGGGGCCGTTACGACAAGGTGATCTGCGTGGGTAGCTTGTCGAAGGCCTATGCCCTTCCGGGCCTGCGCACCGGCTGGGCAGTGGCGCCGCCGGCGATGGCCGAAAAGCTCTGGGGCTATCACGACTACACCACCATCTCTCCGACCGTGATCTGCGAGCGGCTGGCCGCGCTGGCCTTGGAACCGGCCCGGCGCAAAGAAATCCTGGCCCGTACCCGCCGCATCCTGCGCGCCAACTACCCGCCCGTCGCCGACTGGGCTGCGCGCCGCGAAGAGATGCGGGCCCACATTGCACCGGCCGCGGGCGCCATCGCCTGGATTCCCTGTACCCGCGGCGAAGCTCTGACCCAGGATGCCATGGTCAAGAAGAGCGTGCTGCTCTGCTCCGGAGGCCAGTTCGCCATGCCCGGCTTTATCCGCATCGGCTTCGGCGGCCACACTGGCGATCTGCTGCAGGCGCTGAGCCGCGTCGAGGAGTTGCTGGAAACCGCCTAATCTGGCCTATACTTGGACTGTGAACCTCTCGATTGAACTCGATCGGGAAGATGACGGACGATGGATCGCTGAGGCCCTGGAACTCCCCGGAGTCATGACCTACGGCACGACTCGGGAAGAGGCCATCTCCAACACCGAAAGACTAGCCATCGAAGTGATCGCAGACCGCGTCAAGCACGGCGAACTGCCGGCGTCCTCGCTCACTTCGCCGTGACTCTCCTTGCCCAAACATATAGGCGCTGACAGTGGTCACCAACAATTCCTGGACCGAATAAGGGAAAGAGGTGGCCTCGTAGGATCGGCGTTCATCGGCGTTTATCGGCGGTCGCCATCATCTGTGTTCATCCGTGTTCATCTGTGGTTGAAACCCCTCCCGTGACCGATAAAATCCGCCGCTTCCGATGTCCCGGTTGTGCCGCGGACCTGGTGTTTGCTCCCAAGGACGGAGTGCTGGAATGCCCGTACTGCGGGCGCAAGGAGCAGATCCCGCAGAGTCCAGAGCAGGTTCAGGAGCGATCCTACGAACAGTACCTGGAAGTGAAGCCCGATCAAGTGTCCCGGTTGAGCGAAACGGCGCAGGACATCTCCTGCACGGGATGCGGCATGACGGTGACGTTCCAGCCGCCGGACATCGCCGGGGAGTGCCCATTCTGCGCGGCCAAGATGGTGGCGGATGCCAAAGCCTCAGACGCTGGAATCGCACCGGAGGGCGCGCTGCCCTTCCGGATTGCGGCGCGCGAGGCGGGCCAAGCCGTCAAGTCCTGGATCGCGTCGCGCTGGTTTGCGCCCAGCGCGCTGAAGCGCCTCGCGCGGCAGGACAAGCTGAACGGCGTCTACCTGCCGTTTTGGACCTTCGACTCGCATACCACCAGTCACTACAGCGGAGAGCGCGGCGAGTATTACTACGAGACTGAGACCTATTACGAGAGGGACAGCCAGGGAAACCAAGTGGAGCGAACACGCCAGGTCCGCCACACCCGGTGGTATTCCGCCTCCGGGACCGTCACCCGCTGGTTCGACGACGTGCTGGTGGCGGCGACCCAGGGATTGCCGCGGCCGCGCTTGGCCGCGCTTGAGCCGTGGGATCTGCCGGAAGTGAAGCCGTATGATCCCGCGTATCTTTCCGGCTTCAAGGCGCAGCGCTATCAAGTGGACTTGAAGCAGGGGTTCGAGCTGGCCAAGGAGCAGATGGCTCCGCTGATCCGTAGCGACATCCGCTCGGACATCGGCGGCGATGAACAGCGCATCCATCAGGTGGCCACGCACTACTCTGGCGTCACCTTCAAATACCTGTTGCTGCCGGTATGGATCAGCGCGTACCGGTTCCAGGACAAGATCTACCAGGTGATGGTGAACGCGCGCACGGGCGAGGTGCAAGGCGACCGGCCTTACAGCTTCTGGAAGATCGCCGGATTGGTGGCCGGAGTGTTGCTGGTGGTGTTGATCCTCGTCCTCTTACAGAAATAATGTCAGCGGTGCTTCACTTGCAGGCGCTTGCCGGGCAATGGCAACTGGATCGGCTTGGTGTTTGCCACGACCGGCGCTGCAGGGAGTATCGCCCTTGGTCCGTGACACGCCGCGCCGGGCGGGCAGAAGAGGCGATAGTTCTTCAGATACTGCTCGGCGCGGGCATCGGGACTCAACAGGACCAACGCGGAAACCAGAGTCAGCATGCGCTCCTCCGAATCTGGGCCGATTATACCGCTTGAATCTGGCGGAGAGGGAGGGAATCGAACCCCCGGTGCCGCCTTGCAACGGGCACGCCGGTTTTCGGGACCGGTGACTTTACCAACTCGTCCACCTCTCCATGCTTCTGTCCAATTGTGGCGGAGGGAGTGGGATTTGAACCCACGGCGGTGTGACCCGCTTCGCGTTAGCAATGCGACGCCATAAGCCGGACTCGGCCATCCCTCCGAACTCGTCAACAACTTGGTACCCGGGGTGCGATTCGAACGCACACGGAAAGGGGTTTAAGCCCTTCGCCTCTGCCGGTTGGGCTACCCGGGCACAGAACTGGAGGACGGGGCGGGAATTGAACCCGCTGTCTGCCGCTTTGCAGGCGGCTCGGTCACCGTTTCCTTCCCGTCCAGAAAAAGCAAAAGCCGCCCAAACTTGCTAGGCGGCTCAAAAACACGATCTTGAAAATGCAGCCTAGCCGACACCCCTCCCTAAACTCGAACAAGATGACAGGTGTTGGCGTAGGAATTTCACGGGATTGATCATAACACGGCAGTCAGTAACGGTCAATCGTGCCTGAGCGCGCGCGTGGGATCAATCCGTGCGGCGCGCGAGGCCGGGTAGAGACCGGCGCCGACACTCACCAAAATGGAAAAGACCAGGGAAGCCGCGATCAGCCACAGCGGGATCACGAACAGGTTCTCCGGCTGGAAGCCCTGGCTCTGGAAATAGACGTTCGCTCCGGCATTGACCAGGCGTCCCAGGATCCAGGCGAAGAACAGCCCGAGCAATCCGCCCACCGCGCCGATGACCGCGCTCTCCGCTAGAAACAGGCGGCGGATGTCGCTGTCCTCCGCGCCGACCGCTTTCATGACTCCGATTTCGCGGGTGCGCTCCAGCACGGCCATGACCATGGTGTTGGTGATCCCCAGGCAGGCGATTGTCAGGCCGATGCTGCCGACAAATGCCAGCAGCAGATCCACCACCAGGAAGACCTTGCGCAGTTGGGTGATGGCGCTGGCGATGGACATGGTCCGAAAGCCCATGTCAGAGATGGATTTCTCCACGCGCTCCAAGTCGCGGGAATCCTTCAGCCGCGCCGTTGCGGTGCTGAGAAAGAGTCCGGCCATCGGCATCCGCTCCAAAATCTTCTTTTGCTGCGCCTGGGCCATCTGCAAAGGCATGTAGCCCTGGCTCCCGAAGTTGCCGAATGCCGACCGCTCCCTCTCGACCAGGCCCACGACCTTTAGTTCGACGCCCAGGTCGGGCATCTCCGGCGTCAGACCAACGTTCGTGCCTCGTCGT
>CAYPHP010000403.1:0-4611 GCA_964410045.1 uncultured Acidobacteriota bacterium
GCTGGGCCTCGACCGCAACACGCTCGTCTTCTGGTGCACGGACAACGGACCGGAAGGGCGGCGTCCGTGGCGCGGCTCGTCAGGGCCGTGGCGCGGCTTCTACAACTCCGTCATGGAAGGCGGCATTCGCACACCGTGCCTGATACGCTGGCCAGGACGTATTCCCGCAGGGCAGGTGTCGAACGAGATTATCCACGAGGTGGATTTCTTCCCGACGCTGGCAGCGGCCGCCGGTGTCGACCTCGTGCCCAAGGATCGCGCCATCGACGGCGTAAACCAGTTGCCGTTTCTCGAGGGGAAACAGGCGAAGTCGAACCGCGAGAGCGTGATCTTCTTTACGGGCGCCAACGTGATGCAGGCTCGGGCCGTCAAGTGGCACGACTGGAAGTTCTATTACGCGTTCCAAATGGATCCCACCGATACCACGCCGGCGATGAGGCTATTCAACCTGCGCTCGGACCCGAGAGAAGAATCGGATATCAAGGACGCCAACCCGTGGGCCGAGAGTGCAATGAACAAGATCGTCGCGGATTTCGAGGCCACTATCGTGCGGTACCCGCACGTGCCGCCGGCTGCGCCCGACCCCTACATCCCGCCCAAACGTGACTAGCGTTTCTTGTAGATTGTCCGAGTGATCGAGGGCGGACCGCCGAGGATAGCCGCTCGCGTTGTCTCAACCAACAAGGATGTCGGCGACTCGAGATACAGCGACTGTTTCACTTCGGCCGACATGATCTTGCCCGTCGTGGGATGGGCAAATCCATGGACCGTCGTGATGACCAGTTTGTCGCCGTCCCAGGACGTCCGGGATGGCTGCTTTTGCAGACCACGGCCCATCATCACGGAGTTGATGGTCTCGGACCCGTCCAAGGCGTAGACGAACCTGAGCGGACCCTGCATGTCGTAGCGCGCGAAAAACGGGTACTCGACAGTAAGCCGGTTGGCGTCCTGCGTGATAGCAATATCCGGTCCCCATCCGCTGCCCATGTTTCCCCGCGCGACGGTCGGAGCGGTACGCGCTGCTCCGGCGCCCGAGCCGGATGTCCCCGGCACCGGCTCGATCACCCAGCGGCCCGAGAAGTCAGGCCTGGGTGGCGCCGCCAGGGCGACGGACAAGGAGAGGCTCATCGCGGCAAATGACAGCCAATCGGCTATGAGCACGGCTCCCAGCACCGCCTTAGTATACACACGGGGAGTTAGCGCGTGTCAGAGATGGATCCGCGGATGTAATATTGGAGGGCTTTTTCCGTCTTCCGTATATCGAGCGAGTCTGACCGTGAAACGAACACCCATGCTTTCTGGCGCGACCGAGCGTCGCAAGGAAGAACGTCGTGATGCGCTTGGATGGCGGATGCTCGATACGCTGCGTCGCGACGGCAAATACGCCCTGCGTCGACTGGTGAAGGACTGGCAGTTCAGCGCCGGCGCTATTGCCATCCTGGCGCTCGGCATCGGCGCTAACACCGCCGTCTTCAGCCTGCTGAATAACACGCTGTTCCAACCGCATCCATTTGCTGACAGCAAGCGGTTGGTCAACCTGTACCAAAACGAGGCCAAGTCCGGCGAGCCGCAGGGAGTGTCCTATCCCGCGTTTCTCGACATGCAACAAGAGACCGCGGTGTTCGCCGGGGTAGCGGCCTGCGAGTTGACCGGACGCCACTATCAGACGTTGGATGCCCAAGGACGGCCGGGCAGTATCCGCAGGGGATTGGTCGAATACACCAGCGCAAACTACCTCGATGTCCTCGGCATGCAGCCATCGCTGGGCCGGTGGTTCAGCGCCGACGAGGAGCGCAGGGCCGAGCCTGTCGTGGTACTCGGCTGGATGATGTGGACGCGTGAGTTTGGCGCGGACCCCAATGTCCTCGGCAGAACGCTCATTGCCGGTGGCACTCCTGTTCAGGTGATCGGCGTGGGACCAATGGCGCTCAACAGCTCGCAAAACTATGCCATTGTCACTTCTCTCTGGATGCCGCTCAGCCGGACCGACCTGCAACGTTCGGCCAGCCCCGGCGATCCTCCGCACATTTTGGAGGACCGCGGCAACATGTTCCTGCAGGTTCGCGCGAGGTTGCGCGAAGGCGTGACCATCCAGCAGGCGCAGGCCGCCATGAACGTGACCGCCCACCGTTTGGCCGCGGACCATCCCAACACCGACCCAAAGCGGGGAATCACGGTGCTGGCCACCAATGACGTGCGCGTTCATCCCCGCGAGCGACAACTGAAGCCAATCGGCGTCGCCCTGTTGAGCGTTGTTGGCCTGGTGCTGGCCATCGCCTGCAGCAACCTGGCGACGCTGCTGCTGGTACGCAGTAGCGCGCGTTCCGCCGAAATCTGCATCCGGCTTGCACTCGGCGCCACGCGCTGGCAGTTGGTGCGCCACTTGCTGATGGAGAGTCTCGTGCTGTCAGTCGCCGGAGCGTCCTCGGGCGTCGCGCTTGCGCATTGGGGGCTTGGCTATCTCGCGGCCGTCGATTTGCCCGTGATCCTCAGCATGCAACTCGACTATCGAGTGCTCGGATTCGCGATCGCTGTGGCCACGCTGTGCGCTCTCGGGTTTGGCCTGACACCGGCGCTCCAGGCGACGCGCGTGAATGTCGCGGGAGCACTGCGGGATGAGAAAGGGTCTGCAGGAAGCTCACTGTCGTTGGCCCGCGGGTGGTTCACGCTGAAGAATGTCCTGGTCACCGGGCAGGTGGCGGCCTCCTGCCTGCTGTTGGTGGGCGCCGTGCTCGCGATGGGTATCCTCACTTCCACACAGGACCGAAGTGTCGGCTTTCGTCCGGAAGGTCTGGCCTTCATCGAAGCCGACCCGAGTTATGCGGGCTATGACCTGACCCGCGCACGGACCGTGTTTGAGGATTTACGGCGCCACATTGCGGCGCTGCCCGGCGTGGAGAGCGCCTCCGTCATCAGCGGATGGCCGGTGGACGGCCAGTTCGAAAAGGAGTTCCGGCCTGAGGGCGCCGACAGCGGAAACAACGACAAGCCCTTCCGGGTGGAAGGCAGGTGGGCCGGTCCCGGCTACTTTCAAACGGTCGGAATTCCGGTGCTGTTCGGACGGGTATTTGACGAACGTGACTCGCCTGAATCGCCCGAAGCGATCGTAGTGAGCGAGGCCTTCGCTCGCCGCTACTTCGGCGCCCCCAACGCCGTCGGCAAACGGCTCCGATTCGCGGACACGGAGACCAAGCTGGTCCAGATCGTCGGCGTGGTAGGAAATGCCCGCAGCATCGATTTCGTATTAGATGCTCCGAAAAAGACCCTCTACCGTTCGCAGGCCGGGGTGATGCCCGCGACCATCGTCGCGCGCACATCGCGAGACGAAGCAGCACTCGTGCACCTGATGCAGCAGGAAGTGCGCCGGATGCATCCCGAACTCCCGGTGACGGACGCGATGACCATGAAGCAGCGACAGGCCAAGGAACTTTGGCTGTTCCGCGTCGCCGCCGGGTCCCTGGGCATACTTGGCGCGTTGGGACTCCTGCTGGCCGGCGTGGGACTCTACGCCGTTGTCGCGTTCGCCGTTACCCAGCGCACCAGCGAACTTGGGATTCGGATCGCGTTGGGGGCGCGCGCCGGCGATCTGACGTGGCTTGTGGTTCGCGACGTCACCGCGCTGGTCGTCACCGGCATCGCCATCGGTTCCGCGCTTTCGTGGGCGGGAGTGACGTTGCTCGAGTCGTCGGTCGCTCAAATCATGGGAGTCAACCCATTGGCGCTGGCTCCCGTCGCCCTGATGATCGTGATCTGCGGCGCCGCAGCGGCCTACGTGCCGGCGCGCCGCGCAGTGCGAACTGACCCCATGGTGGCGATTCGCCACCAATAACGGTGATATCCTTTGTGGAGGCGCCCCACCCGCCGGCATTGAAGCCATCATCCGCTGTTTGATTCGTGGAGGACTTTTTCACATGAGATTCTTACGACCCTTTGTTCCACTCATCGCCATCACCCTGCTCGCCACGACGCTGCTCGCTGAAGAGGGCATGTGGATGCCCCAGCAGATTCCCCAACTGGCCGCCAAGCTGAAAGCCCTGGGATTCACCGGTGATCCAAAGGCCTTCGCCGACTTTACCGGCCAGCCCATGGGAGCCATCGTCTCTCTGGGAGGCTGCACCGCGTCTTTCGTCTCACCCGACGGACTCATCGTGACCAATCATCACTGTGTGACGGGCGGACTGCAGTTCAACTCGACACCGGCGAAGAATCTCCTGCGCGACGGCTATCTGGCCAAGACCCGCGAGGAAGAACTGCCGAGCGCTCCCGGATCCCGCGTCTGGGTCACCACGTCCGCGACCGAAGTCACGGCGTCGATCACCGGAGACATCCGCGCCAGCGCTTCGGACCGCGAGCGTTACGACCTGATTGACCGCCGCGTGAAGGAACGCGTCGCGGCTTGCGAAAAAGGGGGACAACGCTGCACCGTGGCGTCGTTCTTCGATGGCTTGAAGTATTTCGAGATCGCCCAGACGGAAATCAAGGACGTCCGCGTGGTCTACGCGCCGGCCGAGGGCATCGGCGTATTCGGCGGCGAGACCGACAACTGGCGCTGGCCGCGGCACACCGGCGACTGGAGTTTCCTGCGAGCCTACGTGGGCCAGGACGGGAAGC
>CAYPHP010000404.1:0-4607 GCA_964410045.1 uncultured Acidobacteriota bacterium
TGAGCAACGGATGAAACAGCACGCCTCTGCCTTCAAGTACGGGAACCAGAAGATCGCGGGAGGCGTCGACCAGTTCTGGCTGAACGGCGAGCTGCAGATCTCCGCCGAGGAGCAAGTGAACTTCTTGAAGGATTTCTATGCCGGGCGATTACCTGTCTCGAAGCGATCAACAGCCATCGCCAAGGACCTCCTGGTTCTCCAGAAGACGTCCGCGTACACACTGAGCGGAAAGACCGGCGGCGGCTCGATTGCACCGGGAAACTTCCTCGGCTGGTTCGTCGGATACCTGGAGGCGGAAGGCAACGTCTGCTTTTTCGCCTTGAACATCGAAGGTCCGCACTTTGCGGACATTCGCGATAAGCGAATCGAATTGACGACCCGGATATTGGAGCGACTTGGCTACCTAAAGAAACAGGAGTAGCGATGCTGACTCGAGTTGTGATCATTAGCCTGCTGATGCCGGTTGTGGCGTTGGCCGCCGATCTTTTCCGCGACGATTTGTCGCGCTTTCCTCCGGGCCTGCTCTCGCAACCGATGGCGCAGTTGAATGGCGCGATCCAGGAGTATCACTACATCGAGCATCGCGGCGTCCGCACGCATCCCTGGCGCAACCCCATCGTGCACCTGGATTCCTGGGCGGTCAGCGACGAAGACGGCAAGCCCTACCTTGAGCAGCACCTGGTAAACACCGACCTTGGCCGCACCACGCCGCTTTTCATTACCGGCGACGACGAGTGGACCAACTACACGGTGGAGGCCGCCGTCAAGCCGCTGTCGCTGGCGGAATTGGCCGGTGTGGCATTTCGATATCACACCTCGCGGCATTACTACGTGTTCGCGCTGCGCGGTGGCAAGGAAGCCGTGCTGCTCGTCCGGCAGCCGATCGAACGGGAGTTTCGCAAGGCAGAGTGGCGCGAACTGACGACCGCGCCGTATTCCTACGACGTCAAACGCTATTACCGCTTGCGCGTAGAGAACGACGGGCCGCGAATCCGCGCCTCGATCGACGGACGCACGCTGCTGGAGGCCTCCGACAGTGAGATCCTCACGGGACAAACGGGAGTGATGGCTAACATTCCGGCGCGCATTCAGGACTTTGCGGTGACCGCTTCGGACGAAGCGGCCCGAGCGATCGCCGAGCGCATTCGCGCTAGGGATGCGGAGTTGGCCGCGTTGCGCGCCGCGAACCCGCAGCCGCGAGTGTGGAAGACATTCAGCACTCCGGGATTCGGCGCCGGACGCAACGTCCGCTTCGGCGACCTGGACGGCGACGGGCGCACGGACATGCTCATCGCCCAGAACATTCCCCGGGTCCGCGGCGACGCGTTCGACCACATCTCCTGTCTCACCGCGGTCACCTTGGAAGGCAAGGTCCTGTGGCAACTCGGCCGTCCCGATCCGCGCAACGGCCTGCTGACCAACGATACGCCGTTCCAGATCCATGATCTGGACGGCGACGGCAAGAACGAAGTGATCCTGGTCCGCGACTTCCAGCTTCAGATTCTCGAAGGCGCCAGCGGCAAGGTCCGCCAGCGCGTCTGGATGCCCGCGGCGCCGGCCGAGAATCGCGACCGGCCCTACGAAATCAACAACGGCGACTCACTGGCGTTCGTCAACCTCTCCGGAGGTCCGCGCGCGCAGGAAATCGTGATCAAAGACCGCTACAACCACTTCTGGGTCTTCGACAAAGATCTCAAGATGCTCTGGACCGGCGAAGGGCAGACCGGGCACTATCCGTTCGCTTTCGATTTCGACGGCGACCGGCGCGAGGAATTCGTCATCGGCTATTCGGTGTGGAGCCACCTGGCGAAAGCGCTGTGGTCGAACGACAAGGCTCTGCGCGACCATCCCGACGGGATCTCCGCCGGGCGTTTCACCGGCGACGCGTCCGCGCCGCCGCGGGTCTACATCTGCAGCAGCGACGAAGGCTTCCTGATGTTCGGCCACGACGGCCAGTTGATGAAGCAGGTCCGCGTCGGTCATGCCCAAACCCAGAGCGTCGGCAGGTTCCGCTCCGACCTCCCCGGCCTGCAGATCTACATCGCCAACTTCTGGCGCAGCCCGGGGATCATCAGCCTGTTCGACGCCGACGCCAATCTGCTCGGTCAAAAGGAGCTTACGCCCGGCTCGACGCATCTTGCCGCGGTCAACTGGCGTGGCGACGGGCAGGAGTTTGCGCTGCTCTCCGGCAACATCCGCGAAGGCGGAATGATCGACGGCCAGTTCCGCCGCGTGGTGATGTTTCCCGACGACGGCCATCCGGACCTGGCCTACCACGTCGCCGACGTGACCGGCGATCCACGCGACGAGATCGTTTTGTGGGATCAGCAGCGGGTGTGGATCTACACCCAGGATCGCCCGTTCACCGGCCGCCGCATCTACGCCCCGCGGCGCAATCCCGCTCACAATGATTCGAATTACCGGGCGTGGGTGTCGCTGCCGGGATGGAAAGAGTGAACCGCATAGCAAACACCGAGTGTCTTGCTTTCTTAGCAAGATTTCTCAACTGCGAGAAGGGATCTCAACCACGGATGAACACGGAGGAACACCGATCCAGATCATCGGGGATGACGCTGCTGGCCAGACTTCGCATAGGGCTATCGGCGGTTTCTTTGATCTGTGTTGATCCGTGTGCATCCGTGGTTCATTTCGGTTGCCGCTAGGCCGCGCTATGGAATCTGCGAATCTGCGGTTACTTCTTGTCCGCCGTCAACTGCCGGAGTTCCTCGAACCAGTTGAGAACCACGTTGATCTGGCGCGGGGCGGAGCCCGCCTCGCGGCGGATCATCAGGAAGCGCTTGCCGTCCGGAGCCATCGCGTAGGGCAAGTATCCGCGGAGATAAGGTGAGCTATCGAAGAGCCGCCGGTGCGTGGCGACGGAGAGCTTCGCGCCCGCGTTGATTTCCGCACACTCGATGCCGTCACCGGCCCAATAGAAAAGTTCGCGGCCATCCGGCGACCACAACGGCGAGGTTCCGCCTTCCTTCGAGACCACGATGCGGTCCCCGCCCTGCGGGTAGTTCTGCACATAGATCTCCCGGCGCCCCGAATCGTTGGAGACATAGGCGAGATAACGGCCGTTCGGCGAAAGCACCCCGTCTTCTTCGTCGAACGGCGTCTGGCGGATCACTGAAGCCTTCCCGTCCTGCGAGACGGCCACGATGTCCCTGCCGTTGACGGGATGCAGCTCGGTGACAATCACCGTGCCATCGGGTCCCACCGACGTCGGAAACTGGGCGTGCGGCCGCTGGAGAATAATCTCGGCGGGGCGTGAGGCATCGGCCGATTGACGATAAAGATCCAAGTCGCCGGCCCGGTTTGAGGTGAAGATGATCTGTGTATCACCCGCCGCCCAGCGTGGCGCGGAATTGCCGCCGTCAAACGTCAGCCGCGTACGCGTGCCGCGGACCAGGTCATAGATCCAAAGATCCCTGCCAATCATCACGATTGCCCGGGACCCGCTTCGCGACAAGGTCACTTCCAGGAGATGACCTGGTTCCGCTCCCTGCGGTTGGGCTCGCCCTTCGCGATCCACCCAGACCAACGAGCGCCTGGCCGGATTTCCCGGCGCGTAAACCAGCGCGCCGTTGTCGGAGACCGCAAACCAGGCTCGCTCCTCATAGTCGAAATAGTTAACTCCGTCGAGCACGGAAATCTCCGCGCGAACCGGACCTGGATTCGCCGGCCGGAAGGGCGCTGCTCGCAAGCCGGCCCGCTCATCTCCGACCAAAAGGTGTCCGGACGGGGAGTACTGTGCGCCGGCCGTCCCCGGCAAGACGATTTGCCACTGCCGATCGTCGAGCGACAGCACGGCGTTTCCATGCACCTCTTTGCCCCATACGGAGAACAGGACTTGCCGACCGCCCGGCAGAATCTGGGGCCACAAGTGCGCTTGAGCTTGGGCGCCGCCGGTCGGCTTGGTCAGCGACTCCACCGCGCCGCCCGCAGCCGAAACCCGCTTCAGGCCCGAATCCAGGCTGGACACGAAGACGATGTGGTCGTCGCCGCCCCAACTTCCGCCGTAAGCATTGGAAGCTTCCGCTACGATCGACGGCGAACCTCCGGCGATGGGCGCCTTCATCAACTTGCCTTGCGCAAAGAAAGCCAGCCAGCGCAGGTCAGGGGAGAAGAAGGGATGCTGAGCGGACTTGGCGCCGCTCACGGCTTTAGCCTCGAACGCCCGCAAGTCGCGCAGATAAAGTTGGGGCTCGTCCATTCCTTGTCGGGCAACATAAGCGACGTAGCGTCCGTCGCTGGAAATGGCCGGGAAATCGGTCAACTCCTGTCCTGCTGGAAGCGCGATGGACAGACGCGTGACCGGTACTGTTGGCGCAGGTCGGCGCCACAACCACACCGCAGTGGCCAGGGAGCCGAGGGCAACCAAGAGCAGAACCAATTGCGGAATGCGGATTGCGGCTTGCGGCTTGACGGAAGCCGGAGGCGCTGCTGTCACCAGCCGCATGTCGCCAATGTCGCGAAGCCGCAGTTTCGGGTCCTTCTGCAAACACAAGCGCAGTAGTTCCACAGGAGCGCCCGGAGGCAGCGCCGACCAGTCGGGGTCCTTGGCCAGGATCTGCTCGCCGGCCTTGATCATGTCGGCTGTGCGC
>CAYPHP010000405.1:0-4593 GCA_964410045.1 uncultured Acidobacteriota bacterium
GTGCCGCCGTCGGCCAGTTCAAAACAGCCTTGGCGCATCCCGGCGGCCCCTGTGAAAGATCCTTTCTCGTGTCCGAAGACTTCGCTTTCGATCAGGCCTTCAGGTATGGCCGCGGCGTTGATGGCGATGAACGGGCCGTCCTTGCGAGGGCTGCGCTCGTGAATCGTACGGGCGGCCAGTTCCTTGCCGGTGCCGCTCTCTCCGGTAATGAACGCGGCCACGTCGCTGGCCGAAAGGCGCTCCAGAAGTTGGTAGACTTCCCGCATCGGTCCGCTGGTGCCGACGAAGCGTCCGAAGCCGGCGCCGCGGTCCAGTTGCGAGGAGATTCGCTGCGATTCCTGCAGCTCATGCAACTCCGCGCTGACCGCATCCAAGACCGCTTTCAGCTTGGGATATTCCAGTGGCTTGGTCAGAAAATCGTAGGCGCCTGCCTTCATCGCCTCGACGGCCATATCCACGGAGCCCTGCGCGGTCATCAGCACCACCGGGCGTGCAGGATTGCCGGATTTGAGCGCGCGCAGCAATTCAAGGCCCGACAACTCCGGCATGACCACGTCGGAGAGCACCATGGCCGGGTCCTCGGATTCGGCGAGCTGCCGGCCACGCTCGCCATCGCCGGCGATCACCACTTCGTAGCCCCAGTCTTGGAGTCGCGTCTCCAGGACCAGGCGCATGGCTTCGTCGTCTTCTACGACCAGAATCTTTCCCAGGCTATTGGCCATGATTAGCGTCAATTCTAGCAGGTCCGTTGTCGCGACATGGCCGGGAGAAGATAGAATCTGCCTCTACCCATGACGCCCACTGCGCCCAGGCAAGTCTGGATCTGGTACGCGATTTCCATCGTCGCCGCGGTAGCGGGCTTTCACTGGATCCGCGGTTACGGTGAGACGCTCACTGCGGGCGGTGCGGCGCAAGCAGGGAAGGCCGCCGTGGCCGTGGTCAGCTCGCCGTTTTCCGGGAACATCTTCATCCACGTCCTGCTGGCCTTGACCGTCGTGCTGGTGGCCGCCCGTCTGCTGGGCGCCGCCGTCGGTTGGCTCAACCAGCCACCGGTGATCGGCGAGCTGCTTGCCGGGATCCTTCTGGGACCGTCGGCGCTGGGACGCTTGGCTCCGGACGTCTCCCACTTTCTGCTGCCGCCGGAGATCGGACCGTACTTCGGCATCCTGGCGCAGATCGGCGTGATCTTCTTCATGTTCCTGGTGGGCCTGGAACTCGATACCACGCTGCTGCGCCGGCGCAGCCAGCATGCAGTGGCCATCTCTCACGCCAGCATTCTGGCGCCGTTCCTGTCGGGGGCGGTGCTGGCCCTGGTGCTCTACCCGCGTTTCGCCACCGCCGACGTGCCGTTCACGACTTTCGCGCTGTTCTGCGGCGTGGCCATGTCCATCACCGCGTTTCCGGTGCTGGCCAGTATCCTCGCGCACCGCTCGATGCAGCAGACGCCGCTGGGGGTCATGGCCCTGACCGTGGCCGCGGTAGACGACGTGACCGCCTGGTGCCTGCTGGCCTTCGTCGTCGGCGTGGTGAAGGCCAAGTTCGGCGGGCTGCTGACCGCCGCGCTGACCCTGGTCTACGTCGCCGCGATGTTCACCCTGGTGCGCCCCCTGATGCGCCGGTTGCTGGGCGATCGCCAGCGCGCCGGTCGTCCGGAAGTGGCCATCGTCTTCCTGGCCGTCCTGCTTTCGGCCCTGGTGACCGAGGCCATCGGCATCCACGCCATCTTCGGAGCGTTTCTGATGGGCGTGATCCTCCCGCGGGACACTCCGTTGCGCAGCCAGCTCGAAGACAAGCTGCAGGACGTAACCGTGATTCTGCTGCTTCCGGCTTTCTTCGCTTTCAGCGGAATGCGCACTCAAATCGGCCTGCTGGAGAGCGGGTCGCAATGGCTGATGTGCCTGCTGATCATTGCCGTGGCCAGCGCCGGAAAATTTGGCGGGACCCTGGCCGCGGCGCGGGCCACCGGGGTCACCTGGAGGGAAGGGGCGGCACTGGGCGTGCTGATGAACAGCCGCGGCCTGATGGAAGTGGTGGTCCTGAACGTGGGGCTGGACTTGGGGATCATCACCCCGCTGGTCTTCGCCATGATGGTGATCATGGCCGTGGTGACCACCTTCGCCACCGCGCCGCTGCTGGACCTGCTGCTCCCGCGCCCGCTTGACAAAACATGAATATGAATTCATATTCACCTGATGCGCCGGGCGCTGCTGCTGGGACTCCTGATCTGGATCGGCGGGACCACCGCCATCCGCATGGCCGGCCACCATTTCCTCTTTGCGGACCGCACGGGGCAGACGATAGCCTTATACGTGGCTAGCTTCATCGCCATGGCTCTGGCGGTGCCGTGGATCTGCCGCCGGCTGGGCCTGGAAGGCACGCAACGCTTCCAGGCGGCCACCCTGCTGATGCTGCCGACCCTTTTGCTCGATCCGCTCTCCTGCCTGTTCTTCACCACCGTATTCCCCAACCTTGACCCCGCCGCGGCAGGCGTCTTCGGCGGGTGGATGCTGATCTGTTGCGGCGGCGCCGCGACCGGCGTGTGGATCAAGTCATGAAACCGCCGCTGTTGCAGACCGGCGAGTCCGTGCCCACGCCGCCGCGCCAGGCACGCAGCCGCCGGAAGCGCCAGGACCTGATTGATGCGGCACGGAGCCTGTTCGCGGAACAAGGATACGAAGCGGCTTCGATCGGCGAGATCACCGCCCGCGCGGGTACGGCGGCCGGTGCGTTCTACACGTACTTCCCGTCGAAACGCCAGCTTCTGGTCGAACTGATGAGCGAGTTGCTGGCGCGCCTGAGCGCCGTGGATCTGCAACCATCAAGGGGCGGACGGATCGAGTTGCGGAACTTTCTGACGCGAGTGCTGCGCACCGACCTGGACAACTACGGCGTGATCCGCGCCTGGCAAGAGGCGTCGCTCAGCGATCCCAAGCTGGGCGCGCTGCGCGTCGCGATCGAGCAGTGGACCGGCGCCCGAATCCTGCGCGTCTTTCAGCGTTTGCGGAAGGCGCCCCGGTCACGTCCGCAGGTGGATGTGGCCGCATTCGCGCGGATGATGGATCGCCATTTCTGGTCCTTGCTGGCCAGAGGCGCAAGCTTGCCGCGCCGAGCCTTCGACCGTGAGGTCCGCATGTCCGCTGATGTTATTTACTGCTACTTGTTTCGGGACACCCCTTCGAGGCGCTTGCGGGGCCGGCGGGCGGCAGCGCCGGAAGGATGAAATCAAGGAGCAAACGCTCTGCGGGGTTCGCGCTGAAATCGTTGTAACGCCCCGCCAGGACCGTGACCACGGTCTGATGAGCGCGCAGCAGGAAGATGCGCTGGACGCCGTTGCCGACGGCGGTAGGAACTTCCACCACTCCCGAAGGCGTCGAGTAGCAGGTGTGCCACCACTGATAGGCGTAACCTCTTGCCGGGCGCTTTGGAAAGGTCAGGTGCCGCCGCGTCGACTCGGTGGCCCACCCGCGGGGAAGAACCTGCTTCTTGTTCCATCGTCCGTCGTGAAGATGGAGCGATCCAAACTTGGCCAGATCCCGCGGCCGGAGACGGAGACCGGAGGCCGCCGACGGCACGCCGCCAAGATCGCCCAGCCACTCGAAGTCGGTGATGCCGAGCGGCGAGAACAGCGCTGATCGCGCGTAATCCGCCAGAGGCCGTTTGGTCGCCCGCTGCACGATGGCGCCCAGCGCCTGAGTGGTCCCGCCATTGTAGTTCCACGACGCGCCCGGCGCCGACACGATTGGGCGGCTGAGCACGTAACGCATTGGGTCCTGGCTGCGGTTCATCACGATCTCGTCGTTCTTCGGGTCGTTGTAAGGAATGTCTTCGTTCCATTCGAATCCCGTATTCATGGCCAGCGCATGGCGGATGGTGATCGCCCGCCGCTCCGGCGTCTGAAGATCCTTGAACTCCGGGAAGGAATCGACCAGCGGGGCATCGAGCGAGCGGATGATTCCCGAACCGTGCGCGATGCCGACCAGCGCAGAGACCACGCTCTTGGTTACGGAGCGCAGGTCGTGCTTGGTCTCGCGGTTGAAAACCACCACGCCGAGCGGCTGACCCCATCGCTGGTCTGGCCCGGAAAAGTACTCCTCATATACCAAACGTCCGCCGCGCTCGATCAGCACCGCGTGGACATTCAGCTCCGGTTGGGCGCGGATGGAATTGGTCATCGCCTCGATGCGTGGGCGATCGATGCCGGCCTGCTCCAGTGATCCGGTGGTCCAACCGTCGTTGAGCGCCGGAGGAACGTCATAGGTGTACGCCGGGTCTTGTGAGGATGCTGTGACAGCAAGGATGACGCCGAGTACGCCGGCGCAGATCAGCAGCTTGGATTTCATGAACTGATTCCGAACATCTGCTTCACGGTGCTCCGCTGCAGGACCACCAACGTGAATACTCCCAGGACCGTTCCCAGCGGCATGAACGCGCACGACACCGCCGCTACAATCATGCAGAACGTATGCCGTTGGCGCAGCTTCAGGTACTTGCCCGCAAAGGCGAGACAGGCGGCCAGCGAGAGACCGGCGGTGACGAAGGTTGCGCCCAGGATCAGGAAGAGCCATCCCACGAAGGCCGGCGCAGGTTCGCCTT
>CAYPHP010000406.1:0-4591 GCA_964410045.1 uncultured Acidobacteriota bacterium
TCGTCCCGGAGCCAGCGGCAACATCTCGCTGAAGGCGGACGAGACGAGCAACGCGCACGTCGCCTGGTCTCAACGTACGGCCGCCAGCTACATGCCTTCGGCGCTCGTGTACGGCGACTATTACTACACGCTGTTTGACCGCGGATTTCTGACGGCGCACGAAGCGCGGACAGGCAAGGAAATCTACGCCAAGCAGCGGCTGGACCCGCAATCCGCCGCCTTCACCTCCTCGCCGTGGGCCTACAACGGAAAGATCTTCGCGCTCAGCGAGGATGGCGACACGTTCGTGGTGCAGGCCGGACCGGAGTACAAACTACTCGGCAAGAACTCCCTTGACGATCTGGCCATGGCCACTCCGGCGATCGCCCGCGGCAGCCTGATCCTGCGCACTGCCACGAAGCTCTACCGCATCACCAACGCAACGGCAGCCAGGCCGGCACGCAAGACCGAGTAGTTCCGGAGGAAGACATGCCATCGAATCGAAGATCGTTTGCCACCCAGTTGGCGATGGGTGGCGCGGCGGCGCTTTGGTCGCGGCCGTTACCGGCGGCGTCCACCGACGTCAGTTCGTGGAAGGGCGTGCGCGCCCAGTTCCTCTTTCCCCAGGACATGATCCTGATGAATGCCGCCAACCTGTGCCCATCCAGCCGTCCGGTGGTGGAAGCAGTTCACGGCAACGCCGATCTCGAGCATGACCTGTCGCCCGCCAATCGCGACCGCATGCAGAAAGGACGCGAAGCTACCCGGCAACTGCTGGCCGGGTTTTTGCGCGTGACGCCCGATGAGGTCTTGATCACCCGCAACACCAGTGAAGGCAACAACCTGGTTTCGAGCGGCCTGGATCTGAAGGCCGGCGACGAAGTGTTGGCCTTCTCCGACAATCACCCCAGCAACCTGCAAGCCTGGAACGAGAAGGCCAAGCGCTTCGGCTTCTCGGTCCGGCTGGTACAGCAAGTGAATCCGCATCCCGGCCCGTCCCGCTACTTGGAGCTTTTCGAAGGTCAGTTGTCGCCGCGGACGCGTCTGCTGGCCCTGACCCACATGACCAACACTGTAGGTGACGTGCTGCCGGTGACCGATCTCTGCCGTATGGCGCGCCAGCGCGGCGTGCTGAGTCTGGTGGATGGCGCTCAATCCTTCGGCCTGATGGACGTGGACTTGAGCCAGATCCAGCCCGACTTCTACACCGGCAGCGGACACAAGTGGCTGTGCGGCCCGAAGGAGACCGGCGTTCTTTTCGTCCGCAAGGATGTCCAGGACCGGCTATGGCCGAGCGTGATCAGCGCCTACACCGGCGCTGCCGGACTGTCCCGGCGTCATGAAGGGATGGGCCAGCGGGACGATTGCGCGATCATTGCCTTGGGAGAAGCGCTGAAGCTCCAGACCGGCATCGGGCGGCAGCGGATCGAGTCTCGCAGCCGCCAACTCGCGGTCATGCTGCTGGAAGGTTTGAGCAAGATTCCCGGCGTGAAGGTCTGGACGCATCCGGAGGCCGGACGCTCCCATTCGGTGGTCAGTTTCCAGCCGGGGAGCCTTGCGCCGCGGGAATTCGCAGCGCAACTCTACAGCAAAGCTAAGATCATCACCGCCACACGCGGCGGCCAGGACCGGCCCGGCGTACGTCTGGCCCCGCACTTCTACAATCTCGACCAGGATGTCGAGCGAACCTTGGCGGCGATCCGTCAGTTAATGGCGGGTTAAACCGCCCGCACCACCACGCAGGTCATGTCGTCGTGCTGTAGGGCCATGCCGACATAGACGTTCAATTCCTGGGTCAAACGATCCAGGATCTCCTTGGCCGTTCCCGGCAACAGCGGGGTCATCCAGGAGACCAGCCGCGGCTCGCCGAACTCCGCGCCTTGCTCATTCACCGCTTCGGGAATCCCGTCGGTGAAGATCAGCAGGAGATCGCCGCGCTCCAGGTTCGTGGATGCGCCGGAGTAGCGCACGTGCGGCAGAACGCCCAGCGGCACGCCGCCTTCCTCCAACCGTTCCATCTGTCCGGAGGCGCGGCGGAGGATCGGCGCGTTGTGCCCGGCGTTGATGTAGACGAAGCGGCGGGTGGCCGGATCGTATTCCGCAAGAAACGCCGTGGTGAAGCGCTGGCCGCCGCGGCTGTGGGCGCAGACGTAGCTGTTCAACGCCGCCACCAGTTCTCCGAGCGGCGCAGGCGTGGTGCAAAGCGTGCGCAAACTGGCTTGCAGCGTGGCCATCAGCAGGGCCGCGGGAATACTCTTGCCCGCCACGTCGGCCACCGCCAGAAGCAATTGCGTGCCGTGCGGGATCAGGTCGTAGTAATCGCCGGCCACGGTGTTGGCGGGCCGGTTCATCCAAGCCACGTCGAGTCCGGCGACGCGGGGCGCCTCAGTCGGCACCAGCCAGAGCTGGATCTCGCGGGCGATCTCCAGGTCGCGTTTCATCACCACGCGATCGGCGATTTCCAGGAGCAGCAAAAGCAGCAGCAACAAGACACCCAGACTGCCGGTGCGTACACTCGCGTCGCCGTAGGTGAACTCAAAGCGAAGGAACGACAGAACCAGGGCGATCAGCAGAAGCACGCGGCGCGCCGGAGACAGCTTCAGCAGAATGGCCCAGAAAAACATGCGCGCGAGGTAGAAGAAGCGGTTGCCTTGCGGCTGATCCAATTCCGCCTTGCTTTCCACGTCGCGCGAGTAGAGGCGGTACCCGGCGCGGGTCTCGGAGACGAACTGCGCCCAAAGCTGCTGAACCGCCAAGCCATCGCTGACCCGCCGCCAAAAGCGCTCGATGCGTACCCGCAGAGTGCCGGCCACGGGCACAAGGTATCACAGGAAATGGGCTTGACAAAGCCCGGCGTCGTGATGATAATCGCCGTTCGATAACGTAATCCGATGCTGTGGCAGATTCATGATCGCGAGCTCTACTCCGGCCTGGTCCGCCTGCATATCCTGCATCACGCGGCGAAGGAACCCATTTTCGGACTGGGCATCATCGAGGAGCTGGCCCGCCACGGATATCGCCTGAGCCCCGGAACTCTTTACCCCTTGCTGCATGGGATGGAGAAGAAAGGCTACCTGCGCTGCCAGGAACAGCGTAATGGCCGGCTGTTCCGCAAGGTGTATCGGGCGACGCGGGTGGGCCGCAGCGCGCTGCGCCGTGCCAAGGTCAAGGTCCGCGAGCTGTTTGGCGAGTTGTTTGAGGACGATTGAAGGAGCAAGGATGCCAGTAGCACGCTTGGGCCTGGGACGATTGATTCTTGCGCTTGGGTGCATCGTGGCCGTGGCGGACGCCCAAAGAATGACCTTGCCGGAGGCGGTGGCCACGGCGGTCAAGAACTATCCGGCCCTCCGCGCGGCCGGCGAACAGGTGACTGCCTCGCGCGCCGGAGTGAACCTGGCGCGGACCAGCTATCTTCCTCGCGCAGACATGATGTGGCAGGTGAATCGCGCCACGGAAAACAACATTAGCGGGCTCCTGCTTCCCAACAACGTGCTGGCGCCGATCTCCGGACGCGTCCCGCTTGAATCGAACGGTGAAACATATTGGGGCAGCGCCGCAGGACTGCTGGTGACCTGGGAACCTTTTGACTTTGGATCCCGCCGGGCCGGCGTCGAGGCAGCGCGCGCCGGGGAAGCGCGAGCCTCGGCGGAATTGCAGCTCACCGCGCTGCAGATCGGGGCGTCCGCCGCCGAAGCCTTCTTTCAACTGCTGGCTGCGCAGGAGCGCGTGCGGTCCGCGCAGGCCGATGTAGAACGGCGCAAGGTCTTCACCGAGTCGGTGCGGGCTCTGGTGAAAGCCGACCTGCGTCCGGGCGCCGACGCTTCTCGTGTGGACGCCGAACTGGCCGCCGCGCAGACTCAGTTGTTCCGGGCCCAGGAGAGTGAAAGCGTGGTCCGCGCCGCTTTGGGGCAGTGGCTCAACTTGCCGTCGGCGCCTCTGCAGATCGACGGCGGCCCGCTGCTGGCGCAGGTTGCCGCCCCGCCGCCCGTGTCCGCCGCGGCCGATCATCCGCTCACCCGCGTCGACCAATCGCGCGTCAACGAAGTGCAAGCCCGCCTGCGCGCCCTGGAGCGCGCGTATTTCCCCAGGTTCCATGTTCAGTCCGCCGTATTCGGACGCGGCAGCAGCATCCATGCCGACGGTCGAGTGGAGGGCGGCGCTGCTGGACTCGGCCCGGATCGCGGCAACTGGGCGGTCGGTTTGACCGTCACCTTCCCGCTCATGGATGGCCCGTCGTTGCGGGCGCGGCGGGAAATCGAAGCCGCCAATCGCCGCCGCGAGGAAGCGCGCCTCGATGAAGATCGCCGCCGTCTTTCGGCGCAGGAAAAGCAAGCCCGCGCTGCCTGGGAAAGTGCGCGCCAGGTGGCCGCGAATACGCCCGTGCAACTGGCGGCCGCGCAAACCGCGGAAACACAGGCGCGGGCCCGGTTCCAAGCCGGGCTTGGGACCTTGGTGGAAGTGGCCGACGCCCAGCGGCTCCTGGTTCAGGCCGACACCGACGACCGCTTGGCTCGGTTATCCGTGTGGCGAGGGCTTTTCTTGATGGCCGCGGCCAAGGGAGTTCTCAGCCCGTTCCTCGACGCGGTGAAGTGAAACCTATGGGACTGCTGCA
>CAYPHP010000407.1:0-4588 GCA_964410045.1 uncultured Acidobacteriota bacterium
GTCACGGAAGCCGTCGATGAGGCATCCCTCGAAAGCGTGGAGCGCTACGCCGACTGCATCCAGATCGGCGCGCGCAACATGCAGAATTTTTCGCTGCTCAAGCGCGCCGGACGCTCAAAGCTTCCCGTACTGCTGAAGCGCGGCATGTCGGCTACGCTCGAAGAATTCCTGATGGCCGCCGAGTACATCCTCTCGGAAGGAAACTACAACGTGATCATGTGCGAGCGCGGTGTGCGCACCTTCGCCGACCACACCCGCAACACCCTGGACCTGGCCGTCGTGCCGGCGGTGCAGCGGCTGAGCCACCTGCCGATCATCGTGGATCCCAGCCATGGCACCGGCAAGCGCGACAAGGTGATTCCCCTGTCGCGCGCGGCGGTGGCAGTGGGCGCATGCGGGCTGATCGTTGAAGTGCACCTCCATCCGGACAAGGCGCTCTCCGACGGCATGCAGTCCCTGCCTCCGGAAATGTTCCGCGAACTGATGGACGAGATCGGCCAGATCGCCACGCTCGTGCGCAGCCGGTCCACTGCAACCGCGGCCGTGCCGTGATCCGCTGCCTGACCGCGCTTCTCCCCCTGTTGGTGTTGATATCGGCCGCCGCGCAAGCCCCCGATCGCGAGTACGCCTTCGTCGCCAATTCCCAGGATCGTTCCGTGTCCGTGATTGACCTGGCGCGCCTGAGGGTTGTGGCCACCATCGCCACGGACGAAGGACCGGTCGCCCTGGCGGCCAGAAGCCCGGAAGTCTACGTAGTGAACCGCGCCGCCGGAACCGTGCAGGTGATCGACGCGTCGGCGTGGAAGATCGCGGCCACGATTAAGGTGGGCCGCGAGCCGCACGCCATAGCGGTGAGCGCGCCGGCGGCCACGGCTTGGGTGCTGAACCGCGCCGGACGCAGCATCTCGGTGATCGACCTGGCCAAGCGCCGCGTGTCGGCGACCATCGCACTCAACGCCGCGCCACAGGCGTTGGCGTTGACTCCTGACCGCAAAACCCTCGCGGTCACGCTGAGCGACCGGCCGGAGTTGGTGCTGGTGGACGCGCCCACCAGCGTGATCACCTCGCGCATCGCGCTCCCCGCCGCCGCGGGAGCCGTGGTCGCGCGCCCCGACGGGCGGCGGTTGTTCGCGGTCCTCCCCGCCCTTGACCAATTAGCCGCCATTGACCTTGAAACCCGTCAGGTGCTGGTGCGCATGTTGATCGGAAAGGGTGCGGGCCGTCTGCTGATGAAGCCCGATGGCGGCGAGCTTTTCAGCCTGGACGCTTCTTCCAAAACGGTGTCGATCGTTAACACCTACAACAACGAGGTGGCGCTGACCATGCCGGCCGGGGGACAACCCGCGGACGGAGTGATCAACTCGGAGCAGAATCGCCTCTACGTGGCCAACGCCGGTTCCGACAACGTCTCGCTGATGGACATCGAGAACCGCAAGACCCTGGCCGCCGTGCAGGTCGGCCGGCGGCCGGTGAAAGTTGCGCTGACACCCGACGAGCAGCATTTGCTGGTGGTCAATTCCGAGTCCAGTGACGTAGCGCTGATCCGCACCGCCCAACGATCCCTGTTCACCGTGGTTCCCGTCGGGCGCGGTCCTGTGGATATTGCCGTGGTCACGTTGCCGGCAAGGTAGGCGCGGTCAGCGCAATTCCCAACCTGCTCCGCGGCGAACCAGGATCGCGGGCTTCCAACCCAGCGGCTCGGAAGCGATCTGGTGTCTTCCGCTCATCACTTCGATTTGTGTGGGCGTGAACTCGATCAGCAGGTAAGTGTCGCCTTCCGGACCGCCGGGATAGAACTCCGCCCAATTCGGCTTCCAGCGTCGCTTGCGTTCTACCTTGTCTTCGACCAGCCGGGCGCGGCCCAGCATTGTGACGTAGCCAGAGCCGGCCTGGTCCCAATAAGCCAGCGTCACCCGCGGATTCCTGCGGATCTGAGCGACCTTGCGCGTGTTGCGGTTGGTGGCCATCCAGACCTTCATGTCCGGATCGGGATCGAAGGGGTTCAAGATCCGGGCCTGGGCCTGCCGTTGATCGTCCACGGTAATCAGGAAGCAAGACTGCGCGGACTTCATGGTGGCCCGCGCGGCATCCAGCACACGGTCCTTCTGCGGGGCAGCGGCCAGAAGCATTGAGAACAGCAGCAGTACACTCATGACCCCATTTTGCTATACTCGGCCTGTCGCCTCTCGATGGCTTTCTGATTGAGGACCCATGGCGCCGAAGCGCATCCCAACGCATATCCGCCAAAAGACAGCCCGCATCCTGGTGGTGGATGACGGCCCGGAGCACCTGCTGGCCATGAAAGCCGTGCTTACGCGCGTCGGCTACGACGTGGTGACCGCCGAGGGATACCACGAGGGCCATGCGGCGTTGCGAGGGGATCGCTTCGACCTGCTGATCAGCGACCTCAGTTTGAACGAGCAGAAAGGTCAAGGCCTGCTGCTGGCGGGAGAGGCCAAACGCGCGCGTCTTGCGCCTTCCGTGCTGTTGGTCGGAAGCCCGCAAGGGTTGAAACACGCCGCCGCGCCGTTGCGCAAGTGCGTCGACACTTACTTGAGCAAGCCGCTGAGCTTGAAGCGACTAGTGCAAGGTGTGGCCCGATCATTGCGCGGGCGCACGCTCACTGCGGCAGTTACTTCTTAAGTCTCGCGCATCCGGAGCGGGCGGGACGCCCACGCTCCCAGGAAACCTCAAGCCGGCTGCGGATTCACCGTATCCACTTCCAACGATCCGGCCGCCGGCAAGCGGTCCACCGGCAGGCCGTCCTGGACCAAAACCACGTGGAACTGCAGGCGCGGCGCTCCCAGCAGACCCAATGGTCCCAGACCCGCGCGCAATTCGAAGATGCGTCCGGTGACCGCCTCCATTCCCGGCGACGGTACGCAAGGATGCCCCAGATGCACCAGGAGCTCGAGCGGACCGGCTCCGGCGCTGAGGGTCACGTGCACCTCGGCTTTCGATTCAATCAGCGCCGGTAGGGTGCCGGGCAAAAAATCCAGACGCAGGTAGAAGTTCTCGCCGTCCAGCGCATAGTGCAGTTGACTGACGAAGGCCTTGTGCCCGTGCATGGTCGAGATGCTCTGGTCCGGGCAGTACAGCCCGGCCCCCAGCCATTCAAAGTAGTTGCTCACCCGGCCGTCGACGCGCGGATGGAGATAGCAGCGGGGCGCGGCATGGAAAACGCGTTCCACCACGGCGCTGATTGGCGCAGCCAGTTCCAGCGGCGCGCTGGCGCCCAGCGCCCGGTAGACGTTGGACAGGTGGGCGCGATAAAGCTGGTCGAAGTCGGCGTCGTTGTGGGAGTGATGTTCGGGACCGTACCACCAGCACCAGTCGCTGCCTTCGGCGATCAGCAATTCTTCCAAGGCCAGTTCGCGCTGGGCCGGTGTGGCTTGCTCGGCGTGCGCGGCGTAGAAGTCGCGGGCGTCACTCAACAGGTTCCAGGCGCGATGATCGTCGGGCGCGCCGATCCAGATGTCGAAATTCGCGTTGATCCATGACCCCGGCACGACGTGGGATACCGCCGACCGCGCCGGCAACTCCGCAGCAGCCTGGCTGCCGGTGACCGTGCGCAGGTCCGGGCTCTCCGCCAATCCGCGATAAAACCGGCGTAGGAACTCGCGCCCGCCTTCGTGGTAATACTCCCAGCAATTCTCTCCGTCCAGAATGATCGGCACCACGGGATCGTGAAGCCCGGCCGCAGCGCGGCGGATGCGGCCCAGCAGATCGGCAGCCGCATCGCCGGGTTCCATGTTGGCGTAGACGAATCCGACCAGATCCGAGAATTGGTGATCGCGGAAGAACAAGCGTACCGGACCGGAGGGAGTGGTCAGGTCGTAGCCGCGGTACAGCGCGTCGCCGCCGGTGGGCACGCCGTGCGTGTCGCGTGGAAATCCGTGACCCAAGGTCCGCGCCAAGACGCCTTCGTCGGTGGCCGCCCAGCGGATTCCCAGTTCCGCGGCCAGCGCCAGCGCCTGGTCCGACACCGACCCTTCCGACGGCCACATCCCCTGCGGACGCCGCCCGAAGGCCTTCTCATGCAGGGCCACGGCCCGCTCCAGTTGCAGGCGGGCGTCCTCGGGATGCCGGAACCGCCGCGGCAGCCGTCCTCCCGGATGCGCCTCCGCACCGCACTCGGTGTCGCAAACCAACGGCAGAATCGGATGGTAGAACGGCGACGTGGTCAGCTCCGCCTGTCCGCGTCCTTGCGCCTCGCGATAGGCTTCCAGCACTTTGCCCAGCAACTCTTGATGTTTCTTGTGAAGCGCTTCCTGGTCTGCGGCGGTGAAGCCGCGCCCTTTCTGCACCAATTCCTTGATCAGCGGATCGCTTTGCAGGTAGATCTCATCGAACCAGGCCAGTTGCGAGAGAACCTGGAGGTCGGCGAAGGCTTGCTCGGTAAACAACGGCAGGGCCTTCTCCGCAACGTGGCCGGCGTTGTGCCAAAGCGACCAGAGTTGCTTGAAGCGCGGATAGCGGAAAATCATGCGATCGCGGTTGGCCTGGAACAGCCAGTTCAACGCCCGCAGTTTCTCCTCGCGGCAGAGCGCGGCCGCCGGCTTGAAGGCCACCTCCAGCACCGGGTCGC
>CAYPHP010000408.1:0-1355 GCA_964410045.1 uncultured Acidobacteriota bacterium
GGCATTGGCGGCCAACCAGGACTTAGAGCGCGACGTGGCAGTCGCGAGCTTTTGCAGCTTCTTCCTGACCTTCACGGGAAGCCTGATGGTTAGCGTCGTCGAAGTGCTCATCTTGTGCACATGTTAACACATCTGCGTTTATCGGCGTTCATCTGCGGTCACTTCTTCAACCACTGATCGAACCACGCTAGCGCTTCCTTCTGTGCGCGGGGGCGTTCGGTGGTATAGACGCCGTAGTGGGTGATGCCGGGGATGGTCACCAGTTTCTTGGGACCCTTGGCGCGTTCATGCGCCTTGATCGCGTGGTCGCGGTTGTCGAACAATTCTTCCTTCTCCGCGATGATGAACAGCATGGCGCACTGTGAAGCGCGCTCCACGTCTTCCACCGGTGCGTATTGCAGGAAGCTCGAATAGATCGGCCCGCCGCGCAACTGACCGACAACGACGGCGCGCGGCGCGGGATAGCCCTTCTCGCCGCGAGTGACCTTCGTGGCTTCCTCCAAATACAGCTTGCGATCGGCTTCGGTGCGCGGACGGGAGTCCATCGCCCCAACCTGGCTGACCAGTGCCTTCACCCTTGGATCGCGCTCCGCCACCCAGACCACGTGCCCGCCGGCGAAGCTTGATCCCCAGATGCCGATCCGGCTCACGTCGGCCTGTGGCTCGGCTTGCAGCCAGTGGAGGACGTTCAGCCAGTCCGTGGTCATCTCCAGCGGGTCCACGACCTCGCGGACTTCCTGGACCTCCACGGCATATCGCCGTGCAACGCCCGGCGAGGAAGCAGGCTCGGCCGGCGCGGGCTTGGTCAGGATCACGCGGGAGTCGCTGGCGCCCCAGCCACGATAGTCAAAGGTCACCACCAGGTAGCCGGCGCGCGCGAAGACCTGCGCGTCGGGGCGCAGCAGGGCGGCCACCCCGCCCCAGCCGTGTCCCATCACGATCACCGGCAGCTTCTTCTCGCCAGCCGATTTCAGCGAAAACAACTCCGCTGACAGACGCACCCCTTCGCTGATAATGTTAGCCTTCCGATAGGCAAGGTCGTCCGGAGGGGTGTAAGATGGCGCGGGCTGCTGGGACCAGCCGACCAAGCAACCGGACCCCAAGCTCATTGCGAGACACAAAACGAACGAGGCGATTTTCATGGGCAAGATCTTAACCTTAATGCTGCTGGCCACGCTACCGCTGGCTGCGGCCGTGGATGGCGAAGCGGTCTACAAGAAGGCATGTGCCGTTTGTCACCAGACGTCCAAGGCGCTTTTGCCGGGCGAAGGCGTGGAAGCGGAAGTGGCGCGCAAGCTGAAGACGGAATCGGCATCGCGTGTTCCGGATCGCGATGCCCTGAAGCAACGGACCCC
>CAYPHP010000408.1:1365-4567 GCA_964410045.1 uncultured Acidobacteriota bacterium
GACGTCCAAGGCGCTTCTGCCGGGCGAAGGAGCGGAAGTGGCACGCACGCTGAAGGCCGAGCAGCCATCGCGTGTCCCAGACCGCGACGCCCTCAAGCAACGGACCCCGGAACAGATACTGGCGTCGCTGACCACCGGCATAATGACTTCGCAAGGCGCGTTAATCAGCGACGCCGAGCGCCGCGCCGTCTCGGAGTGGCTGGCCGGCAAGCCGTTTGGTACGGACGGTCCGGCCGATCCGAACGTCGGGAAGTGCAGCGGTCCGGCGAAGCCCTTTGATCCCACCTCCGGGCCGAGTTGGAACGGATGGGGCGTGGATTCCAGCAACAGCCGTTTTCAAAGCGCCGCAGCCGCCGGTCTGAACGCCGAGCAAGTCAAGGGTCTGAAACTGAAGTGGGCCTTCGGCTTCCCCTCAGCAGCCTCCGCGTTCTCGCAACCCGCCGTAGTCGGAGGACGCGTATTCGTCGGCAGCGCTACTGGCATCGTCTACTCACTAGATGCCGCGACCGGATGCGTCCACTGGCAGTTCCAGGCGGCGTCGGGCGTACGCACGGCGTTGAGCCTGGGCGCGATCGGCCGCCGTCAGGCCGTCTACTTCGGCGACCTGGTGGCCCATGCCTACGCCGTTGACGCGGCTACGGGCCAACTCATCTGGAAGACCAAAGTGGAAGAGCATGCCCTGTCGCGCATCACCGGCGCGCCCAAACTGCACGGCGGACGGTTGTACGTGTCGTCATCGTCGTGGGAAGAAGGCGCGGGACGGAATCCCGACTACGAATGTTGCACCTTCCGTGGCAGCGTGACCGCGCTCGACGCCGCCACCGGCAAGCAGATCTGGAAATCCTACACCATCGCCCAAGCGCCCAAGCCCATGCAGAAGCGCGGAACGCATCAGCTTCACGGACCGGCTGGCGCGGCTATCTGGTCGTCGCCGACCATCGATCCCAAGCGCCGGGCCGTCTACGTGGCCACCGGAAACGCCTACACTGAGCCCGCCGCCGAGACCAGCGATGCGGTGCTGGCTTTCGACATGAACACCGGCAAGTCCTTGTGGGCGCGTCAAGCGACACCGCGCGATTCGTTCCTGGTGGGCTGCGGCAAGGGCGTGAACTGTCCGGAGAACGTTGGTCCCGACGTGGATTTCGGAAGCTCGCCTATCCTTCGCGACCTGCCCGGCGGCAAGAGCGTTCTGGTTCTCGGCCAGAAGTCCAGCGTGGTTTACGCCTTCGATCCCGACCGCCAGGGTGAAATCGTCTGGCAGCAGCGCACCGGAGTGGGCAGCGCGCTAGGCGGTGTGATGTGGGGCTCGTCAGCCGACCAGGAAAACGCCTACGTTGCCCTGGCCGATCCGCTGTCGCCGAAGCCCGGCGGGCTATTTGCTTTCAAACTGGCCACGGGCGAAAAACTCTGGCAGACGCCCGTGCCCGCCGGCACCTGCAAGGGCCGCCGCGGATGTACTCCGGCGCAATCGGCGGCCGTCTCCGCAATCCCGGGTGTGGTTTTCTCCGGATCGATGGATGGACACCTGCGCGCCTACTCGACCACCGACGGCAGTATCATTTGGGACTTTGATACCGCGCAGGAGTTTCCCACCGTCAACCAGGTGAAGGCGCGGGGCGGGTCCATGGATGGACCCGGACCGGTGGTGGCGGGCGGAATGGTCTTCGTCAACTCCGGGTATAGCGTGCTGGGCGTGATTGGCATGCCTGGCAACGTACTGCTGGCTTTTGGAACCGCCGATGAACGCAGATAAACGCCGATGATCCAAACACTATTGCTCGCAAGTTTGTTGCAGGCCCCGAGTGGGGCGGCTGTCTATGAAAAGCATTGCGCCGCGTGTCACGAGCAGTCCAAGGTGACGCGGGCGCCGGATCGCGAGACGATGCGGCAGCGCACGCCGGAGGCGATCCTGGCCACGATGATCAGCGGAACCATGGTCACCCAGGCGGCCCCGCTCAGCGAGGCCGAGAAACGGGCGGTGACCGAGTATCTGGCGGGCAAGCCTCTTGGAAGCGCCGCCAAGCCGGTGGAAGGCGGGATGTGCGCGGATCCCAAGCCTCTCGGCGATCTGTCGAGCGGTCCGGCCTGGCAAGGTTGGGGCGGCGACTCCTCCAACACGCGCTATGCGGCGCGCGGCGGGCTGACCGCCGCCGACGTTCCGCGCCTGAAGTTGAAATGGGCGTTCGGATTTCCCAACGGGACTTCCGCGTTCTCCCAGCCGTCGGTGATCGCCGGACGCGTTTTCGTCGGCTCCGACAAGGGCAAGGTGTTCTCCCTCGACGCGGCGACTGGCTGCACTTACTGGAGCTTCGCCGCGGAAGCCGGAGTGCGGACCGCAGTGAGCGTCGCTCGCGCGGGAGCCCAGGCCGTCGCCGTCTTCGGCGATATGCGCGCCAACGTTTACGGCGTGAACGCCGCCACCGGCGAGCAACTCTGGAAGGTCAAGGTGGATGAGCATCGCTACGCGCGAATCACCGGATCGCCGGCCATTTCCGGCACGCGCGTGTATGTCCCGGTGTCGTCAGTGGAAGAGGCCGTGGGCGCCGGCGCCAAGTACGAATGCTGCACTTTCCGCGGCAGTGTGGTGGCCATGGACCTGGCGACTGGCAAACAGTTTTGGAAGAGTTACACCATTCCGGAAGCGCCCCAACCAACGAAGAAGAACTCGCAGGGTGTCCAGCAGTACCATCCTGCCGGGGCTGCAGTTTGGTCGACCCCGACGATCGACCTGAAGCGCAAGGCGATCTACGTGGGCACCGGCAACGGCTATACCGAGCCTGCCGCCGATACCACCGATGCGGTAGTCGCGTTCGACATGGACACTGGGAAAATACTGTGGCATTCCCAAGTGACTCCCAAGGACCACTTCTTGATGCGCTGTCCCGCGGAGAACTGTCAGGGAGAGCAAGGTCCCGACTACGATTTCGGAAACGCGCCGATCCTCCGCGAACTACCCGGCGGAAAGCGTGTGATCGCGATCGGCCAGAAGTCCGGCGTGGCTTGGGGCCTGGATCCCGACGCTAAAGGGAAGATCCTTTGGCAGACGCGTCTCGGCAAAGGCGGCGCACTCGGGGGGCTCGAATGGGGCTCCGCCGCCGACGAACAGAATTTCTACGGTCCGGTTTCGGATGTGCTCTTGCAGAAAGATGCCGGCGGCATCGGCGCAGTGCGGCTGAATGGAGGCGAGAAGATCTGGTTTACA
>CAYPHP010000409.1:0-4567 GCA_964410045.1 uncultured Acidobacteriota bacterium
GGCACTGGACTCGGCCTGGCCACGACTTACGGCATCGTCAAGCAGCACAACGGATTCATTGACGTGGAAAGCGCGCTGGGACGCGGATCTCTCTTCCGCGTCTACCTGCCGATCGGCGCCGGCCTGGCCGACCCCAGGACCGAGACCGAGCGCGATTCCGTGCAACGCGGCAACGAGACCATCTTGGTCGCCGAGGATCATGAGGGACTGCGGGAGATCGCTCAGTGCATGCTGGATGAACTCGGGTATCGAGTGCTCCTGGAGCGCGTCGGCGAGGAGGCTCTGCGCGTCTACCAAGGGAATCGGGACCGGATTGCCCTGGCCCTGTTGGACGTGGTCATGCCCAAGATGAACGGGACCGATGCCTATGCCCGCATGTTTGCCATGGACCCCAGCCTGCCGGCGATCTTCGTGACCGGGTACTCCTCGGACGTGCCTTTGTCGAGCCCCAACGTGGCGAAGGACCTCGCGGTCCTGCAAAAGCCTTACACGCGAAAGGACCTGGGGCGCAAGGTGAGGGAGGTCTTGGATCAGGAAGCTGGCCGTGCAGGATCACGCTCATGAACACCGCGCCCAGCCGGTACCTGCTGAACGATGAGGCGCTCCGGGACTCAGAGCAGCGTTATCGCATGCTGTTCGAGGAGAACCCCCATCCCACCTGGGTCTTCGACGTGGAGACGCTGCGCATTTTAGACGTCAACCGTGCAGCGATTCGATGCTATGGATATTCCCGCGATGAGTTCCTGAAGCTGACCATCCAGGATCTTCGCGCGCCGGAGGATATCGCCGCCCTTTGCGACGAGATCCCTCCTCACGCCGCGCAACGTCAGATTCCAGGCCGTTGGACGCATCGGAAACGGAACGGGACGCTGATCGACGTGGAAATCACCGCGCACGATGTCGTCTACGCAGGGCGACAGGCCCGCGTGGTAGTGGCCACCGATATTACCCACCGCCTGCGCGTGGAGGCCGCCTTGCGGCGGAGCGAGGAACGCTTTCGGCTGATGGTCGAAGGCGTCAAGGACTACGGCATCATCATGCTCGATCCGGAGGGCCGGGTGGTGAGCTGGAACGCCGGAGCCGAGCGCATCAGCGGCTACCGGGCCGATGAGATTCTTGGCAACGAGTTCTCGGTCTTCTTCCCGACGGAGGATGCAGCCCGCGGCAAACCGCAATTGGAGTTGAGCACTGCCGCAGCCGAGGGACGTGCGGAAGACGAAGGCTGGCGGGTTCGCAAGGACGGCAGCCGGTTCTGGGCCGACGTGGTGATTACCGCCCTCCGAAACGCTTCCGGAACTCTGCGCGGCTTTTCCAAGGTCACCCGGGATTTGACCGAGCGCCGCAAGGTGGAGGAGGCCCTGCGCGACAGCGAAGGACGGTTTCGCAGCCTCGTGGAAACCGCTCAAGACGCCATCGTCTCCGCCGACACGCAGGGAACGATCGTCTCTTTCAATCCCGCCGCCGAGCGGATCTTCGGTTACTCCAAGGAAGAAACGCTCGGACGGCCGCTGACCGTGCTGATGCCCCAACGCTTTCATCAACCCCACTGGCAAGGGCTTCGTAGATTCCTGGTCGCCAGCCAGGCGCGCGTCGTGGGGACGACGGTAGAGATGATCGGCAGAAGGAAGGACGGCGTGGAGTTCCCGCTGGAGTTATCCCTTGCCAGTTGGAAGTCCAAGGACAGCACTTTCTTTACCGGAATCCTTACCGACATCACCGAGCGGAAGAAGGCCGAGGACGAGATCCGAGAACGCAGCGCCCAATTGCAGGCCGCCAACGACGAACTGGAAGCCTTCAGCTACTCGGTCTCCCATGACCTGCGCGCTCCGCTGCGGGCCATCGACGGCTTCAGCCAGGCATTCTTAGAGGATTACGGAGACCGGTTCGATGAGACCGGGAAAGATTACCTGCGGCGCGTGCGGGCCGCCACGCAGCGGATGGGTCTTCTGATTGACGATCTGCTGGATCTTTCGCGGGTCACACGCGCCGAGATGCGCCGCGAGACCGTCGACCTCAGTGCCATGGCCCACGCCGTTATTGCCGAGCTTTCTAAGGCGCACCCTTCGCGGCATGTGGAAGTGGTCATCGCCGATAACCTGAAGGTCGAAGGCGATGCCCGGCTGTTGCGCTTGGTGCTTGAGAACCTGCTGGGCAACGCCTGGAAATTCACCACCAGGCGTTCCAAGGCCCGAATCGAATTCCACAGCGTTGAGATGGACGGTCAGGTCGCATATTGCGTGCGTGACGATGGCGCCGGTTTCGACCCACGGTTTGCGCAGCGCCTGTTCGGCGCCTTCCAGCGCCTCCACACCGTCGCGGAGTTTCCGGGCACCGGCATCGGGCTGGCGACGGTACAACGCATTGTCCATCGACACGGCGGGCGAGTCTGGGCTGAAGGAGCGCCGGACGCCGGGGCCGCCTTCTACTTCACGCTCTGAGGAGGATACACCGTGATCCTGCTGGTAGAAGACAATCCCGACGACGAAGCCCTTACGCTGCGCGCTCTTCGCAGCAACAACGTCCCCAGCGACCTGGTGGTCGCACGCGACGGCGCGGAGGCCCTGGACTTCTTGTTCGCCACCGGCTGTTACGCAGGGCGGGATACTCAGGTCATGCCTCAAGTGATCCTGCTGGACCTGAAACTGCCGAGAATCGATGGCCTCGAGGTCCTCCGGCGCATGCGGGCTCACAAGCGAACCCGGCTGCTCCCCGTGGTCATTCTCACCTCGTCAAACGAAGAGAAGGACCGCTTCGGCGGCTACAGTCTGGGCGCCAACAGCTACGTGCTTAAGCCTGTGGATTTTGCCCAGTTCAATGAAGCGGTGCGCCAGCTCGGGCTCTACTGGCTGTTGCTGAACGAGCCTCCACCGAGTCCTCGCACCGCTTGAGGCGCCTGCTCTGCGGCAAGGCAAGCCCTACGTCCAGTACGTGCGGTCGAGACTCCGGTAATGGACCGCCTCGGCGAGGTGCTTCGACTGGACGTGCGCGACGCCTTCGAGATCGGCGATGGTGCGGGCGACCTTCAAAATGCGATCGTGGGCGCGCGCCGAAAGGCCCAGGTGAGTGATGGCGCGCTCCAGCAGTTTCTCGCCGCCTTCGTCGAGAGTGCAGTGGCGGCGTACCTGTCGCGTGTTCATCTGGGCGTTGGCGGTTAGGCCCGTTCCCCGGAAACGCTCGACCTGAATCTGCCGCGCTGCCCTCACCCGGTCCCGGATCTGGGCCGACCGCTCCACGGATTCCCCGCCCCGCAATTCCGCGTATTTCACCGCTGGCACGTCAATGTGGATATCGATGCGGTCGAGTAAGGGTCCGGAAATTTTGGCCATGTAGCGTCCGATAATGCCGGGCGTGCAACGGCATTCTCGCGACGGATCGTTGTAGAAACCGCAGGGGCAAGGATTCATCGCCGCTGCCAGCATGAATGACGCTGGGAAACTCAAGGTCATGGCTGAGCGCGCGATGGTCACCTGGCCCTCCTCCAGCGGCTGGCGCAAAACCTCCAAAACGTTGCGCGGGAACTCCGGCAGCTCGTCGAGGAACAGGATTCCGTTGTGCGCCAGGCTGACCTCGCCCGGCCGGGGAATCCCGCCGCCGCCGCCGACCAGGCCCGCGTCGGAGATGGTGTGATGGGGAGCGCGGAATGGACGCACCGGCAGTAGTCCTGCGCCTTCCTGCAACAAGCCCGCCACGCTGTGAATCTTGGTCGTCTGGATGGCCTCGTCGAAGGTCAGGGCCGTGAGGATCCCCGGCAGACGCTTCGCCAGCATGGTCTTGCCGGAGCCGGGCGGACCGATCATCAGGATGTTGTGCGCGCCGGCCGCCGCAACTTCAAGGGCCCGCTTGGCGCTCTGCTGCCCGCGCACATCGGCGAAGTCCGGCAAGCCATCCGGCGAGACAAAGCCCTCCCGCGAAACCGGCGGCGCTACCGGGACCGCGGGCGTCTGAGACGTGAGCAGCCCAATCACATGATGCAACGACGGCATGCCAAAGACGCTGACACCTTCCACAGCGGCAGCCTCCGCCCCGTTCGCCGCCGGCACAACCATTCGCTGGATGCCTTCGTCGCGGGCCCGAGCCGCCACGGGCAGCACGCCGTGGACCGGACGCAAGGTGCCGTCGAGGGACAGTTCCCCCACGAACAAGTAGCCGGCCAGCAGCTTGGGATCCACCACACCGAGCGCCGCCAGGATTCCGACGGCCATGGGCAGGTCGAACGCGGAGCCTTCCTTTTTTCGGTCGGCGGGGGCCAGGTTCACGGTAACGCTTTCCCCGCAGTGATATCCGCAATTCTTCAACGCACCGCGCACGCGATGATTGCTTTCACGCACTGCGGTGTCCGGCAATCCGACCACAGTGAAATCGCTGTTGCCGTAAGGAGAGAGATCCACTTCGACGTCGACGAGGTAGGCGTCAATGCCGTAAAGCGCGGCACTGCGAACTTTCACCAGCACGAGAGCCTCTCAATGTGCCTCTGTGGTGAGTTTACTACTGCTCGTAGCGGATGCCGTACTCGAATGCGCCGGCGCGCTTGGACACCCGCACCACTGATCCGGGAGTCTCCAGAGCT
>CAYPHP010000410.1:0-4567 GCA_964410045.1 uncultured Acidobacteriota bacterium
AAGAACACCACCACCTTATCGATGACGTCGGCTTCGAGTGCCGCGCCGTTGATCAAGGCGCCCGCTTCCACCAACACGCTTTGGATTTCGCGCCGCGCCAATTCCTGCAAGACCCAGGCGATTGCCGGCTGAGCGTTGGACGCTCGAAGCACTTGGACGCGGCGCGCTTCAAGAGTCCGCTGACGTCCGGAATCCGCGGCGGCGCCGCAGACCACCAGCAAGTCACCCTCAGCGCCTTCGACAACCTTGCTGGCTGGCGGCAGGCGCAGCGCGGAATCGAGCACCACGCGCAGCAGCGGACGGCGGCGCGGCCTGACGCTGCGGTCGGTCAGCAACGGATCGTCGGCCATCACCGTGCCCACTCCCGTCAGCAGCGCGTCATGCGCGTGCCGCAATTGATGAACGTAAGCGCGGGCCATCTCGCCGGTGATCCAGCCGCCCTTGCCGTCGCCGGCGGCGATCTTGCCGTCCAGGGTCATCGCCGTCTTCAGCGTGACGAAAGGCCGCCCAAGGCGGACGAATGCGGCGAAGTGTTCGTTCAATCGCTCGCAGGATTCCTGCTGCAGGCCCACGTCTACAGCCAGACCCGCCTCGCGCAGGGCATGGAATCCGCCGCCAGCGACCAAGGGATTCGGATCGGCCATGCCGGCGACCACGCGCTTGACGCCGGCGGCGATCAGCGCGTCGGTGCAGGGCGGCGTGCGTCCGAGATGGCAGCAGGGTTCGAGGTTGATGTACAACGTCGCGCCGCGAGCGGCATCGCCCGCCTGCTGCAGCGCCACGATCTCGGCGTGCTTGACCTCGGCGTAGCGATGGACGCCCTCGCCGACCACGCGGCCGTTCTTGACTAGCACCGCGCCGACCATGGGATTCGGGCTGGTCAGGCCCAGTCCTTGGCGCGCCAACTCCAGCGCGCGTTCCATGTAACGAAGGTCGTCGGCGGAAGCGGGCATTACGCCTCGAAGAGAGAATGCACGTATTGCTGCGGATCGAATGGCACCAGATCGTCCATCTTCTCGCCGATGCCGACGTAGCGGATGGGCAGGTTCAACTCGCGGGCGATGGCCACCACCACGCCGCCTTTGGCGGTCCCGTCAAGCTTGGTCAACACAATGCCGGTGACGCCCGCGGTGGAGAAAAACTCGCGAGCCTGGTTCAGTCCGTTCTGCCCCGTGGTGGCGTCCAGGATCAGCAACACTTCGTGCGGCGCGCCGGGCACTTGCCGTCCGCAGATGCGCCGCATCTTGTCCAGTTCGGTCATGAGATTCTGCTTGTTGTGCAGACGTCCTGCGGTGTCCACGATCACGTAATGGACGTTGCGCGACTTGGCTGCCGACAGCGCGTCGAAGATCACCGCGCTGGGATCGGCGCCAGGCTTCTGACGGACAATCTCCGTCGAGGAGCGTTGCGCCCAGATTTCCAGTTGCTCGTTGGCTGCGGCGCGGAACGTGTCGGCGGCGCACAGCAGGACGTCTTTGCCGCCGCCCTTGAGTTGGAACGCCAGCTTGCCGATCGTGGTGGTCTTGCCGACGCCGTTCACGCCGACCACCAGGATCACGACGGGCGGATCGGCGGTGGGATTCACCGGCTTGCCGCTACCGGCGCGGTTGAGAATCTCGAGAAGCTGCTCCTGAAGCAAGGCTCGCAGTTCCGTCGCGCTCGAAAGTTGCTGGCGCGCGGCGCGGTCGCGGACCGCGTTCAGCAGGTCGGTAGTGGTGGCAATGCCCAGGTCCGCGCCGAGCAGCGTGGTCTCAAGCTGGTCGAGGACCGCGGCATCAATTTCCTTCTTGCCGAGGACCGCCTCTTCCAGTTTCGCGCCGAGGTTGGCACGCGTCTTTCCCACGGCTTCCTGGAAGCGTTCCAGCAAGCTCGGCGGCGGCGGCGGACCAAACAGGGTCTGAATGGGCATGAAGTTTCACTATAGCAGAGTGCCTCATCACCACGGATGAACACAGATGAACACGGATCAGTGTTTATCGGTGTTTATCCGTGGTTTCAAAGTATCGTCTTGCCCTGGAAATATCCTTGCCGATCCTTGTGCGCAACGCTTCCGGGGAAGGGAACTTGACTTCATCGCGAATGCGGAAGTGGAAGACCACGCGCATCTCCGTGGCCTGAGCACCGGGATCTTCGAGCAGGTGGCTTTCGAGATGCAGCTCGGTTTCGCCGAACGTGGGATTGTGTCCGATGTTGGTCACCGAGCGGACGCCGTTGGTGGTGGTGATGTACACGCCGCGCTTCGGCAGCAACTCGGGATAGGGCGCCAAGTTGTAAGTGGGTACCGTCTGTTTGCTCCCGATGCCGCGGCCGGGCACGATGGGTCCGGCAATTTCGTAGGACCGCCCAAGCAGCCGCGCAGCCAGGCTCACGCGGCCCTGGGCCAGCAGGCTGCGGATCCGCGTGGACGATACCAAGCCGCCGCGCACCTGGATGGGATCGATCACTTGCACCGCGAAGCCGGCCTGCGCGCCGAGTTGCCAGAGCAGATCGACGTTGCCGGCCTGGCGGTAGCCGAAGCGGAAGTTGCCGCCGACCAGCACCTCCTTGATCTTCAGACGCTCCACCATCACGCGCTGCACGAAGTCTTCGGGCGGCCAGGCTGCTAACTCCTTGGTGAAAGGCAGCACCAACAACGCGTCGAGACCGGCCGCTTCGAGCAAGCGGATCCGTTCCGGCATCGGCGTCAGCAGCAGCGGCGCGCGTTGGGGCGCGAGCACGCGCGCGGGGTGCGGGTCGAACGTCAGGGCTACGGCGGCGCCGCCTAACTGCGCGGCTTGTTGCCGCATCAGGTCGATGACGTGGCGGTGTCCACGGTGCAGGCCGTCGAAGTTGCCGATGGTCAGGACGGCGTTGGCCGGCGGACGCGTGATCTCTTCGAGGCTGCGCCAGACTTGCATGGCTACCGCGCGACCTCCAACTGCAATCCGTCGTAGGCCAGCCGGACGTGGGCCGGGAGCGTGGCGTTGGTGGCTTCATGCTCCAGGTCGTGGCAGACGTGAGTGAAGAAAGCCCGCCGCGGCTTCAGACGCTCCACGTAAGCCAGGGCCTGCTCCACGGTGCAGTGCGTGGGATGCGGCACGTGGCGCAGCGCATCGAGAAACAGGAAGTCGAGATCCGCGAGCAGCGGCAGCGACGCGTCCGGAATCGTGCTGAAGTCGGTCAAGTAGGCGCAGCGGCCGAAACGGAACCCCAGCACTTCCATCGGTCCATGCAGCACTGGGATCGGGTCAATTGTCAGACCGAACAGCTCGATGGATCCATCCAACTCATGCAATTCGATCTTCGGGACCGTGCTCAGCGGCTCGCCGTGACGGAAGATGTAGGCGAAAGTTTGCCGGACCGTTTGAAGCGTGTCGCGGCTGGCGTAAACCGGAATCGGCGCTTGCTGGAAGATGTTGAATGGGCGGATGTCGTCGAGACCCAGGATGTGGTCGGCGTGAGCATGCGTTAGCAGGACGGCGTCCAGGCGTTTCAGGTCCACCCGTAACGCTTGGGTGCGGAAGTCAGGCGTGGTGTCGATGATTACGGCGCGATCCTGATACTGGAGCAGGACCGACGGACGCGTGCGCTTGTTGTGAGGATCAGAGGAGTGGCAGACCTTGCACGGGCATCCGATGGTCGGCACGCCCATGGACGTGCCCGAGCCGAGCACCGTCAGCAGGATCGGCGACGCGCTCACCGGCGTGGTGCGAAGCGGCGCTGGACTCCCACGTAGGCCATGCGCAGTTCACTGACCGTGTTGGTCAGCATGGCGGCCTCCTGCTTCGTAAGGTTGCCCTTGGTTTTCTCTTCCAGCGCTCCGAGCATGTCAATCGTGTCGCGCGCGCCCATCAGGTCGGGTTCCAGCGGTTGCGAGGGATCGACAGCCACCAGGCCCAGTTGCATCATCGCGGTCTGGGTCAGCGAGAGGACCAGACGCCCGAACGGCGATTGCATCTGCTGGGCGTATGCGGCTTCGTCCATGGCCGCGTCGGGTTCTGCTGCGGTCTCCGTTGGGGCGGCGCTCGGCGGTGGTGCAGGCGCGGGCTCGGCCTTCGGCTCGGCGGGCGGCGGCTCCAGCGCGACCGGAGGCGCGGGGGGCGGCGCGGCGGCCAGCTTGACCAGCTCCACCTTCAGCTCCGCCGTCATCGACTCCTCGAAGCGGAAGACGCGCCTCTCGGTCTTGTAGCCGTCGAGCTGCAGCGTGAACCGGTGCAGCCCCTCCTTCTCCAGCTCCTCCATCAAGAGGGGCGTCTTGCCCATCGGCGTGTCGTTGAGCAGCACCTGCGCGCCGCTCGGCACCGAGAGGATGCGGAGCCGCGTCCGCACCTCCCCGTCCGGGCCCCTGGGCTCCTGCTTCGCGGCCTTCGGTTCGGGCGCGGGCTCGCCCGGCGGCGGCGTGAGCGCGACCTTCGGCGCGGGCGTCGGCGCGGGAGCAGGCTTGAGCTCGGGCGGCGGCGCGGGCCTCGGCTCGGCCTTCGGGTCGGGCTTCAGCTCCGCCTTCGCGTCGGGCTTCGGCTCGGGCTTCGCATCGGGCGGAGCGCCCTCCGGCTTGTCGGCGCCGGTGAGCCAGCGCGGCTTGCCGGCC
>CAYPHP010000411.1:0-4563 GCA_964410045.1 uncultured Acidobacteriota bacterium
GTTTCGGCGAGGCCTGCGTTGATGCTGCTCTATAATCCGGCGGTGGATTTGGGCGTCTTGGCGGGAGCGAAGCCGGAGTGGTCACCGAAAAACCAGTTGCGTGCAGGCATGCCGCCGATGGTGATGTTCTTCGGGACGGAGGACCCGCACTACAGGAATGCGCAGCCCTATTTCGAAAAAGCGGTGGGACTGAAGAATGAAGTGGAGCTCTACTATGCGAAGGGGCAGAAGCACGGATTCTTCAACGACAATCCTGGCGGGGACTACACGTGGCATGCGTCGACGCTGTACATGACGGATAGCTTCTTGGCCCGGCACAATTTTCTTGCCGGCAAGCCGACGATCGCGCAGCCGGATGGGAGCCGAGGCGTACTCTATTCGGAGGCGGCGCGCGTGCCGGTTTCCGGCTCGGGGAGGCCGGTGCCGGCGGGAGTGAAGTTGGAGCGGGATGTGGTCTATGCCAAGGTGGGGGAGCGGGAGTTGAAACTGGACCTCTACCTGCCGGCGACTTCGTCCGGGGTGAAGTTGCGCCCCAACGCCGGTTTCAGGGAGAGCACATCCATCAGATCGTGGGTCACCAGGGCCGCGCTGATGCGCTCGGCATCGCCTCCGGCAATCACCAGGGTCCCGCCGCCGGTGTCGAAGAAGGCCATTTTCTCGAAGGTCTGGTTCCGCTCGCGCCAGGCGTAAAAGTCGGGGTTCGAGACGCCCACGAACTTGAGGTTCCACTTCGGCGCGGTTTCGTCGATATCCACCAAGCGCTCGGCGTTGGCGAAGGGCAGCGGCCGCAGGAACAGGCCGTCAAAGATGCTGAAGATCGCCGCGTTCCCGGCGATGCCTACGGCGAGCATCCCAATGGCCATCAGGGCGAAGCCCGGCGTGCTGCGGATCGCGCGGATGGCGTAGCGCACATCGCGCCTGAGACTGTCCATGAGGTTTCCTCCCGAGTCGCCCAAGACGGCCGGTGGACGGGCCGCGGGAAAGCGCAGCTTGCGCAGTTCTTCGGTCAGGCGTTCGTTGGTTTCCAGTTCTTCCAGTGCGCGCCTGCGAGCCTCTTCTTCCGGGACGCCGCCGGCGCGCAGCTCCCGGTAGCAGTCCTCGAGATGCTGCTCAAATTCCTCGATGACGTGCTCTTCCCAGGCGCCATCAGCGGCCAGACGGGACATCCGTTCGCGAATAGCCGGCTTCCAATCAGGTCTGTCAGGCATAGTCGATCCCCGCAACGCGGCGGATGGCTGCGGCAAACTCCTGCCAGCCGATGCGGCGCGCCGCCAGCACCTTGCGGCCCTCGGGCGTCAGACGGTAGTAGCGGCGACGGCGTCCGCCGTCCTAAACCCAGCGTCCATGGATCCAGCCGCGCGACTCCAGGCGATAGAGCAGCGGATAGAGCGACGCGGCATGGAAGGTCAGCCGGCCCTGGGAACGGACCTTGATCTGGCGGCTGATTTCGTACCCATGGCGGGGTTGGTCCTCCACCAGGGAAAGGATCAGCAGTTCGGCGTTGCCCTTCTTGAGTTCGCGATCGTAGGCGGCTGCCATATGTGGGACTCAGATATATCATAAACCCACATCCGCGGCAAGGCTCCCGGCGTACCACGGCGGCGGTTTTTCTGTTGACTCCGACCGCCGGGAGAGGGAGAATCAGCCCCAGTAACTGGGCGAGAGCGGTAAGAGATCAAGGCATTGGGGGAGGGGTTCTTGAATCCGCAAGTTCGCATGCGTTTTCTGTCTCCTGGTGGTGACTTCAATCCCCAGTGTGAGCCGCTGTCTGCCCGGCTGTGTTCCAAGACCAAAGAGGCTGTGAAGGGGAGACTCTGATGAAAGCGATCCTGAACGTTTTGGTGTGTTGCCTTTGCCTGAGCCTGGCCGGAGTGGCCCAGGCGCCTACCGGCGGGTTGTCGGGGACCATTACCGACGAGAGCGGGGCCGTGGTTCCGGGCGCCAAGCTCCAAGTGGTGAACCGGGAAACCGGCCTATCCCGCGCCACGACATCTGACGCGGCGGGCTATTACGCCGTGGTGTCGTTGCCGGCGGGAACTTACGCGATCAAGGCCGAGATGACCGGGTTCCAGACCCGTGAGCGCGGCGCAACGGTGGCTACCGGAAGCAATACGCGCGTGGACTTCACCATGAAGGTCGGCCAGACCACCGAGGTCGTGACCGTGGAAGACGCGGCCACCAAGCTGCAATACGAGAGCCACAAGATTGACGGCGTGATCGCCCGCACCACGATTCAGGAGCTGCCGCTGAACGGCCGCAGCTTCCTGCAATTGGCCTTCCTCGAGCCCGGCGTCGGCGTCGGCCGCGGGAGCACCTCGCAGTACAACGCCCAGTTCACAGTGGGCGTTCTGGGAGCCTCCTCGGCGCAAACGGCGATCTCGCTGGACGGCGGCAACATCCGCAACGGCATCGAAGGCAACAGCGGCATGAACCTGTCGCAGGAAGTGGTCCAGGAGTTCCAGCTTTCCGCGGTGAACTTCGACCTGTCGACCGGGATCACCGGCGCGGGCGCGGTGAACATCGTCAGCCGCTCCGGCGGCAACGACTTCCACGGCAGCGGCTACTTCTTCTACCGCGATCACAATATGGCCGCCTACCCGCACTTGAACCGCGTGGCTGCAGCGCCGGATCCGTTCTTTGCGCGCCGCCAATCCGGCTTCTGGTTCGGCGGGCCGATCCGGAAAGAGAAGACCTTCTTCTTCGTCAACCTGGAACACAACAACCAGGACAACGCTATCCTGGTGTCGCCTGACGCTCCCTCGATGCGGGGATTGGGCGGACTGTTCACCAGCCCCTATACCCAAAACCTGTTTAGCGTGCGTTTCGACCACAAGCTCACCGACAACCACAGCCTGTTCCTGCGCTATTCGCACGACGGCAACCGGAGTCTGGGACCGCAGGGATCGAACCCTGGCGCACTGCCCTCCAACTGGCTGAAGAACACCAACTTTTCCGACCAGAGCATCATGGGGATCACCAGCATCTTCAACTCGAAGCACATCAACGATTTCCGTTTCGCCTACCAGTACTGGCGGAATCGCAACCTGTTCCCGACGCCATCCGACTGCCCCAACTGCCCGGGATTGGGTTTTCCGCAGATGAGCGTGCTGGGAACGAACGTGGTGTTCGGGAATACCTCCAACGCCACGCAGGGACGCGACCTGCGCCGGTTTGAGTTCACCGACAACTACACCTGGTCGAAGGGGTCGCACCGGATGCGCTTCGGCCTGGACTTTGAGCACGCTCCGGGCACGGGATTCTGGGGCTACGCGGATCCCGCCGCAGGAAACGTGTACGGGCCGGAGTTCATGGTCGCCAACGGCCTCGGGCCGCTCCTGCCGTTCTTCCGGATCGCTTCCTCGTTCACCACGGACGCCGACCTTCGGACCTTGCCCCTGGCGGGCTTCGTAATGGGTATCGGCGATCCCAGCCAGCCGCCGCCGTTCAATGTCGACAAGGCCAAGATCAACAACCGGCACCGCTACTACGCGCAGGACACCTGGAAGATCCGCCCGAACTTTACCCTGAATTACGGTTTGGCCTGGAACTACGAGTCCACTCTGTGGAACCACGATCTGGACAAGCCCGCCCTCCTGGGTCCGGTGCTCGGCGTCAACGGACTGCAACCGACACAGCGGGACAAGAACAACTGGTCGCCTTCCGTAGGCATCGCCTGGGCGATCACCAAGGACAATAAGACGGTGCTGCGCGCGGGCGCGGGCATCTATTACAACACCCAGTTGGTCTGGCAACGCCTCGAAGAGCGCTCCTATATCGGCCCTGCCGGCAATGGACGCGTCCAGGTAAATGGCGTCGCCGTTCCGAACCCGATCCCGGGATTAGCCACCATCCCTTATCCGTTCGCGGCCCAGCAGGCCACGTTGGGCGTTCCCTTGCTCTTTGACCGCAACCCCACTTCCTTCAATCTGGGAAACCTGATCACCATCTTGCCCCAGATTACGGCGGCCACCGCCGCGGTGGTCTCGCGGCCCGTCAGCCAGCTCTCTCTCGCCGTGCGCGGCGTGGAAGTGGCCAAGCAGGCCGCCAACCTCAACCCCCAGAATTTCCCCTCGGCATACTCCGAGCACTTCTCGTTCGGGATCCAGCGGGAAGTGGCGCGCGACTGGACGGTCAACGCCGACTTTGTCTTCCGCCAGTTCATGAAGCAGGAAGCCGGCGTCGGCTCGCTGGACTACAACCGCTTCAACCGCGTGAACAGCGCGGGCGTGCGCAGTCCGGTGCTGCCGGTTTGTACCGCCGCCCAAGCGGCCGATCCCAAGGCCATTTGCGGGACCGGCAGTTTCACCGTCCGCACGCCGGCGGGCCGCTCCAACTATAAGGGCCTGCTCCTGAAGGTGGACAAGCGCTTCTCGCGCCGCTTCCAGATGACCAGCAGCTATTCGCTGTCCTTCCAGAACGGCATCAACGGCGTCCAGAACCTGGACAACTGGTTCTCCTCGTTTGGTCCGCAGGGCGGCCGGCATAGCTGGAACGTTTCCGGCATCGTTGATCTGCCCTGGAAGTTCCAGGTGTCGTTCATCTCCCAGATGGCCAGCACCGGTC
>CAYPHP010000412.1:0-4559 GCA_964410045.1 uncultured Acidobacteriota bacterium
CGGCTGGCCGCGGCATTCGGCTGCGACCCGGAAGAGATGGCCATCACCCGCAACGCCAGCGAGTCGTTGGAAATCTGCCTGATGGGTCTAGACCTCAAGCCCGGCGACGAAATCCTGACCACGCTGCAGGACTATCCGCGGATGATCACCACTTGCCAGCAGCGGGAACGGCGCGAGGGCGTCGTGCTGAAGATGTTCCCCGTGCCCACGCCTCCACAGCGACTAGATGAACTGACCCGCTTGTTCGAGCAGAACATCACCCCGAAGACCAAGGTGATTCTGGTTTCCCACGTGGCCTTCTCCACCGGCCAGATTTTTCCCGTTCGCGACATCTGCCGCTTGGGCCGGGAACGTGGCATCGAGGTGATTGTGGACGGCGCGCACGCCTTCGCCCACTTCCCCTTCACTCGCGACGATCTGGACTGCGACTATTACGGCACCAGCCTGCACAAGTGGCTGCTGGCGCCGCATGGGACCGGGTTTCTCTACGTGCGGAAGAGCAAGATCCCCAAGTTGTGGCCGCTGATGGCCGCCGACGCGAAGCAGACCGACAACATCCGCAAGTTCGAGGAGATCGGCACGCACCCGGCCGCCAACCACAACGCCATCGCCGACGCCATGACGTTTCACGAGGGCTTGGGCGTGGAGCGCAAGGCCGCCCGGCTACGCCTGCTCAAGGCTCGCTGGGCCAACCGCCTCGCGAATTTTCCCGGCGTACGCATGTTCACTAGCCTCGATCCGACACAATCCTGCGGCATCGGCGTGGTCGGCATCCAGGGCATGGATCACGGCAAACTCATCGGGCACTTGTTCACTCGCCATCGCATTATCGTCACCGGAATCGACTACGACAACGTCCACGGCATCCGGGTCACGCCAAATGTATACACAACGCTAAGGGAGGTGGACACCTTCGTCGAGGTGATGGAGCAGGTGATCAAGAAGGGTTTGCCAGCCTGAGCGGTGAGATGCGTTCCTGGCCGGTCGTACGCTGGCTCTCGCGGCGTCGGAGGGCTATAATCGAGGTGTGATTGTGCTGACCGAAAAAGAGGAGCGCCTGGTGCAGACCATCCGAGTCTTGCCGGAAGGCGCAGCGGATCAGATCCTCCTGTGGGCGACGCAACTGGCCGACTTAAGCGCTGGCCGCGCTGTCGAATGGTCCGACCACTGGACCGAGGAAGATAAGCGGGATGCGACTTCCGCGTCACTCCACAACATTGAAGAGCGAGGCCCGGGTGCGTGTTGAAGCCTGGTAACGTGGTGATTTGCTCCTTTCCCGGCGCTCACATGACCAAGGCTCGCCGTGCAGTCATTCTCTCAACCCCTGAGTATCACAAGCATCGGCCAGATGTGGTTTTCGGTCTCATCACCACGAGACAAGCGGATCCTGTCTGCCCGACTGACTGTGAGATCCAAGATTGGCGGACCGCCGGGCTGCACGCGCCTTCTTGCTTTCGGTTGTACCTTGTGACGCTTCTCCAGCGGGACGTCCGGGTCATCGGCGACCTGACGCAGCGGGACTGGCTAGCCGTCAAGCAGCGGGTCGAAATCGGTTTGATCGGAGCAGGATCCCAATGATCAGCAGACGAGCCTTTACCGCAGCCCTGGCCATGGCCCCGCTATGTACCGCTCAGACGGGCAGCGAATGGACTGAACTGTTCGACGGCAAGAGTCTGGACGGATGGCGGGCCTCCGAGAATGCGGCGACCTGGAAAGTGGAGGACGGGCTGCTGATTCATGACGGGCCGCGTTCCCACCTCTTTTACTCCGGTGCTGTCAACAACGCGAGCTTCCGCAACTTCGAACTGGAGGTGGAAGCGCTCGGTCAGCCGTTGTGCAATTCCGGCGTGTACTTCCACACCGAGTATCTGGAAAAGGGGTTTCCTAGGAAAGGCTTTGAGGTCCAGATCGAAAACACCGCTCCCGGCCAGACCGGCTACGGTGAGCGCAAGAAGACCGGCTCGCTCTACGCCGTACGCAACATCTACAAGCCGATGGTGGCCGACAATGAGTGGTTCCGCATGGTGATCACGGTGCGCGGCAAGAACGTGCGGGTCCGCGTGAATGGCACGCTGGTGGTGGACTACACCGAGCCCGATCCGGTTTACCTGCCTCCCGGCCAAGGCGATCGCCGCATCGATCAGGGCACGTTTGCGCTGCAGGGGCACGATCCGCGAGCGCAAGTGCGCTTCCGGAGGTTACGCGTTCGCACGCTGCCCGTCTCCCTCGAGACGCCCGGGCTGATTCCGGCGGCCGATGATACCTTCCGCAGTCTGATCAATCTGGCAACTACGGGCATTCCGGTGGTGGACTACCACGCCCATCTAAAAGCAGGACTGACCCTGGAGCAACTGCTGGCCAAGGGGCGCCGCAACGGAATCCAGTACGGCGTGGCGGTCAACGCCGGCAAGAATCATCCCGTAGACACGGACGCAGCCGCCATCCAGTTCGTCGAGTCCTTGAAGGGACAACCGGCGTTCGTGGCCATGCAGGCCGAAGGCCGCGAGTGGACGCAGATGTTTTCGCGGCGCGCCGTGGCCAGGTTTGACTACGTCTTTACCGACTCGATGACCTGGACCGACAATCGCGGCAAACGTATGCGCCTGTGGATTCCGGAGGAAGTCGGCGCCATCGCCGACCCGCAGGAATTCATGGATACGCTCGTGGAACGCACCGTGGGAATCCTGGAGCACGAGCCCGTCGACATCTACGTGAACCCGACGTTCCTGCCCGCGGTCATCGCTGCCGACTACGACCGGCTGTGGACCGAAGAGCGCATGCGCAAGGTTGTCAGCGCAGCCGCGACCAACAACGTGGCCATCGAGTTGAACGACCGCTACAAACTGCCGTCCGAACGCTTTGTGATGATGGCCAAAGACGCAGGCTGCAAGTTCGCCTTCGGCACCAACAACTCCACCGCCAACGATCTAGGCCGTTGCGAATACGGGATCAAGATGGTGGAAGCCTGCAAGCTGGCCGGTCAGCACTTTTTCGTCCCCGGCGCGGTGGTTCCGAAGGCTGTGGAGCGGAAAGGACAAGCTCTGCCCGCCTAGCGTGAGCGCCGTGAGAACAACAACCCCGACCACGTCTTGTCGAACGCGCAGATCTTGTAGTCCACCAGGCCCACAGCCAGGCCGGTTTCGCGAATCGTTTGTTGGGTGAGATCGGTCTTGACGCCGGAAGCTTGTTTCGGCCAGAAGATCCACAGGCGCGGCGCGGTGATCGTCCGAATTCCTGCCATAAACTCGTGATTTGATCTGACCCACCAGAGCAGCAGGTCGCAGGAGTCGGGATCAGCCTCCTCGAATGCCCCTAGAAGTTTGTGAGCGTCGCGAGGCGGCTCCATCAGCCCGACCTTCACGCCAGGCTTGATGCCCAGTTTCTTCGGCAGCGGTGTCGAGGAATATCCCGCCATCGCCGACTGAGGCACGACCGGCGCCGCCGGACGTTTGGCGTTGCGCAGCAGCCCGCGGATCTGTTTCCACGTGCCGTAGGACGCGTCAGGAAGCAGCTTCCGGATCGCCGCGACCTTCACCGGATCGCCTTCCACAAAGATGAGAGGAACCTGGCGCGTCGTCTTTCTCACGCGTAGAACAAGCGCAACGTCCCGGCCAAGTGACGGAGCACGAGACAAGTCAATGACCACCGCATCGACCGGCTGCCGGCATAGCTTGCGGAGTGCCCCAGGAGTCACTGGCTCAAACAAAAGGCCGTGCCGCTTGGCCAGCGCCTTGCCCTCAGTGGCATTCGAATGGACGAGTTGGACTCTCATCCGTGCCATCCGTGTAATCCGTGGTTACGCCTTTGCTTTTTTCACTTCTTCAATCAGCGCCGGCACCACCTGGAAGAGGTCCGCGACCACGCCGTAGTCGGCGATTTCGAAGATGGGCGCGTTGACGTCCTTGTTGATCGCCACTACGCAGCGCGAGCCCTTCATACCCACGAGGTGCTGGATCGCCCCGGAGATTCCCAGGGCCAGATACAGCTTGGGCGCGACCGTCTGACCGGAGCTGCCCACTTGGCGTTCGAGCGGCAGCCATCCGCTATCGCAAATCGGCCGTGAGGCGGCCAGTTCGCCGCCGAGCGCGTCGCAAAGCTGGCGGGCCAGATCTATGTGCTGCGGCTCCTTGATTCCCCGCCCGACCGACACGATGATCTCCGCCTGGCTGAGGTCCACGCTACGCTTGGCTTCCTGGAACCAGTCTTCGGGCGCCTGACGGATCTTGGAAGCGTCGAGCGAGACATCCAATTTCTCGACTTGGTGCGCCGCGGCCGATTCCGCTGCACGGAACGCTCCGGCTTGGACGGAGGCGAAAAATGGAGCGGCTCCGGCCAGGGCCACATCGCAATAGATCTTCCCGGCAAAGAGCTGGCGCTGGAACAGCAGCTCACCGTTCTCCACCTTGAATCCGGTGGCGTCGCCGACAAAGCCCCGGCCCATGGATGCGGCCAGCTTGGGGGCGAAATCCCGGACCTGATAAGTGTGTGGCAGTAGCACCAGCCACGGGTTCAGTTTCTCGACCACCTGGCGCGCCGCAGCGCTGTAGCCGTCGGCGGTG
>CAYPHP010000413.1:0-4557 GCA_964410045.1 uncultured Acidobacteriota bacterium
TTCTTGAGCGCTGCCAAGCCCTCGCCGATGCGGCTGAGGCCCATGTCATGGGTGATGAGCTGCGGCAGCGGCAGACGTCCGCTTTCGAGCAGCTTGACCACCTGCGGGAAAGTATGCCGCGAGATGTACGAGCCGCAAATCGTCAACTCGTGCCGGGTGATCCAGTACTGCTGAATCGGCGGCTTGGCGTTGGAGTTGGAGCCGAACAGGATGATGCGTCCGCCGCGGCGGGCGGCGTCGATGCAAGGAGCGAGTTGGGAGCCCACCGCGTCAATGACGATATCCGCTCCGATGCGCGCGATCTCGCGGATGGCCGCGCCGGGATCCTGGGCCGTGGGGTCGATCACCGCGTCGGCGCCCATCTTCGTGGCTACCTGGCGTCGCGGCGCGCTGGGTTCTACCATCACGACTTTTCCGGCTCCCGAGGTCTTCATCAGCAACTGGAAGAGCAGGCCAATCGGACCGGCGCCAAAGATGGCCACGCTGTCGCCGGGAACCACGTGAGCCTGCTCCACAGCGTTCATGACGCAGGACAGCGGCTCGGCGAAGATGGCTTGTTCCAGCGGCGTCTCCCGGCTGATGGGGTAGACGTTAGCGGCGGGAGCCACGTTGAAAGTGGCGAATCCGCCGTGCCGGAAGATGCCCAGCGTGCTCATGTTGGTGCATAGATTGCGGCGGCCCAGCAGGCAATAGTCGCAGGTGCCGCAATAGAGGTTGGCATCGATCACCACGTGATCGCCGGAGCGTACGTGATGAACCCCCTTGCCCGCCTCCACCACTTCGGCCACGTACTCATGGCCCAGGATGGTGCCCAGCGTAGCCGGGTGGCCGGGAGGATCGGCCAGGATGTGCAGGTCGGTGCCGCAGATACTCGCTCCCAGCACCTTCAAAAGGACTTCGTCCGCCCCGGTGACCTGAGGCACAGGCATCTGCTCGAGTTTCAGTTCACCCGGGCCGCGAAAGACGGCCGCCAGCATCGTAGAAGGCATCGGTCGGTCACACTCTCCGTTGGGGTTTTGAAAACAGTTTCACTGCCGCGCGGACGGCCTGATCGTGATCGCCGGCCGGGGCGAACTCCAGGCCCACGAATCCGGCGTAGCCGCTGCCTGCAAGAGCCTCGGCGACCGCGGCGTATTCCGCGTCCAATGCGCCACGTCCCGGAACGCCTGCGGCGTGGACATGCCCCAGTCGCGTCCCGCAGGCTGCCAGGCACTCCGCTGCGTGTTCGCCCATGATCCGCATGTGGTAGACATCGTATAGCAGCTTGACCGCCGGGTGGTCCACTTCCGCCAGAATCTCCAGCGATGGTGTGGAACGATTCAGAAAATAGCCGGGGTGATCCACGGGAGTGTTCAGTGGTTCGAGCAGCAGCGTCAGGTTGTGTGATGCGGCCAGGGGCGCCAGACGGCGGAGCGCGGTCACGATGTTGGCGCGCTTGTCGTGCGGAGGGACGCCGTCGCCGGCATTGCGCGACTGGCCTGCGGGACCCAGAGTGTCGGAGAGCAGCATGAGCGATCGGCAGCCCAGCCGTCCGGCGACCTCGGCGGCGGCGGCTATTTCACGCTCCAGCCCGTCGTGCTGGCGGGCGTCCACAGGGGCGTGCTCGCGATTGCCACTGAAAGCGGCGATCTCCAGGCCGTTGGCCTTGGCAGCCGCGGCCATCTCCGCCAGCGGCTTGTTTCGCCAATCCCAAAACTCCACCGCCTGGACCCCTGCCGCGGCGGCCCGCTCGATCCGCGCGGTCCAGGGCAGGTCCGGGTAGACCATTTCCAGGCAGAGTGAAACCCGCAATGGCTCCCGCCCGGATTCAGTCGACATCGCGGACGCAGTACTCTTTCTTCTTCTCCCAACCCTTACGCAGGACGACGATGGCGATTCGTTGGGTGTTCAGCTTCGGATCGGTGGTCAAGTAGTTCGCCTCGGTGTTACAGATGCCGAGGGCCGGACGGCCGGTGAGCAGCATCACCCGCTCGTCGCGGATCTTCCCCATGGTGGCCAGCTCCACGCCCAAAGGGTCGTGGACGCGTTCCACCAGGCTGCCTTTCTCGGTGGCATACCATCCGGTCCGCCCGCAGATCGGGCAGCTTTCCACGTCCGGGTGCAGCGGATTGCCGTGCTCCACTTCGTAATGAGCGCTGGCCGCAACCAGGTAATACTCGACGCCCTTCCATCGCGCCGTGTGCTTGCCGCTTCGCTCCAGCGGGCGGTTGTAGTAGCGGATGTGGAAGGCGTGTCCGTGGGCCAGCGCCGGATCGGCTCCGCGCCAGGGCTGAAGGTGCTCGACGGTGGCCTCAAAATCGCAGCCCTCCGGGTTGGACAGGCGGCCGTGATTCTCCGTCAGGCCCAGGTTGCTCCGCAGGTCTTCGGTCACCAGACTGACCGCTTTTGCATAAGTCGGCGCCAGGCTGCGGTCCACGAAGACCCACAGGTTGGGATAGCGGGGCATCTCCCGCGGGAAAATATCGCGCGGCGGGAGGGGATAGCCGCCCTGAGGACTTGCGTTCGGCGCCAGCAAAAACAGCGCGTACAGGACCAGGCGGCTCACGGTTTCTCCCTGACCTACTGCACGCTGCCGGTCAGCCGCCGGAGGGCGGCTTCGTTGGTGGTGATCTTGCCTTCCTTCTTCAGGCGCTCGCGCAACTCGTCGCGGAATAAGGCGAAGTAGTCGTCCTGCTTGTCCAGCCGTAGTTCTTTGCGGCGGGCCTCGCGGCCCTTAAGGACCTCGTCGTCGCTCTTAAACAGTTGCTCGGCAACGGTGTAGATCAGCAGCCCTTCTCTAGTGACATGCGGTCCTCCGATCTCCCCGACCTTCAACTTGAAGGCGTCCACGGGGAAGCCGGCGACCTGGCCCACGTCCTTGATGTTGTCCTCCCGGGTGACTGGTTCTGAAGTTTTCACCGTGAGCTTCAGTTCGGCCGCGGCCTTCTTCAAGTTGCTCATCGTTCGGGCGCGCGCGGCCAACTCCGACGCCTTGTTCTGGAAGAGTTCCACGGCTTTCCTACTGCGGACATCGCCTTCCACGCGGGCCCGCACTTCGGCAAACTCGCCCTGCCGCGACGGAGTGATCTTGTCCACCCGGAAGACCACAGCGCCGGGTCCGACTGTCACCGCGTTGCTGAGTTCGCCGGCCTTGGCGTCGAAAACCGCCTGGTCCAACTGCGTGTTGGCCCCGACCACCGGGTAGTTCGCGCCGGCAGAGAGGTCAATCGCCTCGAAGACCGGCAGTTTCATATCGGCGGCCAGTGCCGGAACGTCCTTGAATTTGCGGGCAGCGCTTTCCAACCGGGCCAACGCAGACTGCATCGCCCGCTCGGCCTTCTCCTGCTTCACCTGTTTGAGGATGTCCGCGCGCACTTCATCCAAGGTCTTCAAACGGGCGCGCTCCTTGGCGGTTACTTTGACGATGTGATAGCCATATTGGGTCTTGGCGGGGTCGCTGATCTTGCCCGCCTCAGTGGCGAAGGCGGCCTTTTCAAACTCCGGGACCATCTGTCCGCGCACCACCCAGCCGAGATCGCCGCCCTTGCCGGAGGTCACCGTGTCCTCGGAATGTTTCTTGGCCAACTCCGCGAAATCGCCTCCCGCACGGACCTGCGCCAGGATGTCGTTGATCTTCTTCTCCGCCTGCTTGACCTCCTCCGGGCTCTTGTCCACGGTCTTCAGCAGGATGTGGGCGGCCTGCACCCGCTCCTGTCCCCGGTAGCTCTCGGTGTTCTGCTCGTAGTGGCGGCGGATCTCCGCGTCGCTGACCTCCACGTTCTCCTTGATCTGTTCGGGATTCAGGTAGACGAATTTCAGGCTGCGCTTCTCTTCAATCCGATAGGAGGCTTTGTTCTTCTGATAGTGCTCCTGCAACTCTCCTTCGGTGGGGTTGACCTGCCCGGTGAAGTCGGTGCTCTTGATGTACACGTAGTCCACTTTGATCTTGTCGTTGGAGCGCCGGTAGTCGCGGTCCAACTCCGCGTCGCCCACGGTGACGCCGTCGGTCACCAGGCGGCGCACCTTGTCGCTGAGCAGTTGCTCGCGCATCATCTGTTCGAACTGCGGCACGGTCATGTTGAGCTGGGTTTCCACCAGCTCGCGATAGCGTTGGGCGCCGATGAACTGCCCGCCGGGATACAGCATCCCGTTCGTGCGCAGGGTTTCCACCAGTTCCGCTTCGGTCACCCGCAGGCCCAGGCGGCGGGCCTCATACAGCACCGCGCGGTCGGTCATGATCTGGTCGAGGATTTGCGGAGCGTAGACCCCCAGCATGCTGGCGGGAAGGTTGCGTCCGCGGGACAGTTGCTGGAAGCGTTGCTGGACCTCGACGGCGGTGATGGGTTCGCCATCCACTTTGCCCATGGCGGTGTCGTCTTCCCCCGCCGATGATGTGGTCAGCCCAGGAATCAGGGTCACCACCAGCATCACACAGATCAACATCAACAAGCCGCCCATGAACCAGCGCACCAGCGAGTCGCGGCGGCGGAAAAAATGGAACATGCGTGAAACCCTCGTTGCGCCCCACGTCTCGGCTTGTAAGGTCGCGGCGCATACTGCGAATCCAGCGCCGATGGC
>CAYPHP010000414.1:0-4557 GCA_964410045.1 uncultured Acidobacteriota bacterium
TCTACGAGTATTACGCCCTAGAGGTGCTCCGCCGCGACGTCGCTGGCCTGCGCTTGGAATATGTATACCCTCTGGAAATCGCGCTGCTGATCTTTCCGGTGATCCTGGGAGTGTCCTTTGCGGCTTCCCTGGGCCCGGCCGAATCCGCCGTTCGCGGTTCTCTCGTCGAGGCTCTGGAATATGAATAAGGCTCTTCTCTGTGCCCTTTGTGCCTTTGTGGTGAGTCTCCACGCGCAGGACGCTCGCAGCGTCGTCGCGGAGGCCCAGAAGCGCTCCCGCTCGCAGTCGCAACGCTATGAAGGCACGCTGCAAGTGATCGATCCCAAGAGCAAGATCACCGAGAAGCGCTGGGTCTACGAGCGGATCGGCTCGCACGGTGACAGCAAAGCCATCCTCCGCTTCACCGCTCCGGCGGAAGTGAAGGGCGCGGCCCTGCTGATCGTGAATCACCCTGATCGTGCTTCGGACCAGTGGATGTGGACCCCGGCGATCCAGCGCGAGCGCCGCATCGCCCTGCAAGACCGGTCCACGCGCTTCTTCGGCACGGACTTCAGCTTCGAAGACCTCGAAGAGCGCGACGTCGACCAGTACGACTACAAGTTTCTGGGCGAGGAAACCATCGACGGTCACGCCTGCTGGAAGCTGGAATCGCGGCCCAAGGAGACTCGCCAGTCGCAGTACACCCATGTGGTCATGTGGGTGCGTAAGGAAAGCTATGCGTTCGTCAAGTTCGAGAGCTTCAACAAGGATCAACTCATCCGCCGTATCCGCTATAGCGACATCCAGCAGGTTCAAGGTATCTGGACCGGCCGCACCATGGAGTGCCTAGACCTGCGCCGCAACAGCCGGACGATCATGAAGCTCGAAAAGCTCCAGTACAACGTGCCCGCTAAGGAAGAGGCCTTTACCCTCCAAGCGTTACGAAGAGAGTCTTAACCACAGATGAACACAGATAAACACAGATTAATATCCGTGTTCATCTGTGTTCATCTGTGGTTAGCGTTCCTGTCGGGCCAGTCGTTCCAGCAGAGAGGTTTCCTCGAACTTCGGCCTACGTTCTATCCGGAGGTTGCACCGGGGGACTCGGGCAAAGTCATCGGCGAGGCGCTGTTCCGCTACGACGCGTCCTATAAGTTCGCTCCTTGGATCAAGCTCTCCGGGGTCTTCGACGCGCGGACCGACAGCCACCGTCAGGTGGAGCGCGAGTGGCGAGTGGATGCCGAGGATCGCGGCCTGCAGCGCCCGGCGTTTTCGCTCCGACGCTTGAGCGCCACTCTCAATCGAGGGAAGTGGACCCTGGAGCTTGGGCGGCAGTTCATTCGCTGGGGCAAGGCCGACCTGCTGAATCCCACCGACCGTTTTGCGCCGCGCGACTATTTGTCGGTGGTCGACAACGACTTCCTCGGGGTGACCGCGGCACGGATCACCTACGAAGCCAAGAACGATACGCTCGACGTGGTGTACCAGCCTCGCTTTATGCCCAGCCGCGGACCGCTGCTGAACCAGCGTTGGGTGGTCTTGCCGGCAGGCGTTCCGGTCAGCGACGGCGGATCCATCTTCCCCGGCGGACCGCAATTTGGAGCCCGGTGGAGTCGATTGGCTTCAGGCTACGAATACTCGCTGTCGTTCTTCGAAGGCTTCAACCATCTACCGTTGATTGCGGGAACCGTGAGCGTCGCGCCGCTCCGGGCGACCCTCCAACGCTACTACCCGCAGATGCGCATGTACGGCGGCGATCTGGCCGTCCCGCTGCGCTGGTTCACGGTGAAGACGGAAGCGGCCTACTTCACGTCGCGCACCTCCACGGCCGATGAATATGTGCAGTACGTGATCCAGCTCGAGCGGCAGTCGGGGGAGTGGTCATTCGTGGGCGGCTACGCCGGGGAGTACGTGACCGAGAAGCGCGCTCCGCTGGATTTCGCTCCGGACCGCGGACTGGCGCGGGCATTCCTGGGCCGCGCCGGTTACACCATTGACGCCAACCGCAGCGCGGCCCTGGAGGCGGCCATCCGCCAGAACGGCAAGGGCGCCTGGACGCGAGCCGAATATTCCCAATTATTGGGCCAGCACTGGCGCGCCACCGCCAGCTTTACCTTGATCCGAGGAAACGAGACCGATTTCCTGGGCCAGTACCGCCGCAATTCCCATTTCAGCCTGGCGTTCCGTTACAGTTTCTGAAACCTGATCTGCCCGCCCCCCGTCCCACTGGTCGGGGTGTATACTTTCTTACAGAAGGAGGCGCCATGCTGGCTCGCTTTGCCTTGTTTGGCCTTCTGCTGATTCCTCTGGCTGCCCCGGCGCAAACCAAGGTGCGTCTTGCTGGTGTATCAGTGGCGGGGGGCGCGTCATTCGCCCGCTCACCCTTCTTCTACCCGTACTTTTGGGATCCCTGGTATTACCCAGCGGGGTTCTGGCCCGGGTTCGCCTTCGCTCCGGATCGAGGCGAGGTAAAACTCCAGACCGCCGACCTGACCTCTGAAGTGTTTATTGACGGCGCCTATGCCGGCACGGCCGAGAAACTGAAGAGCATCTGGCTGCAGCCGGGCGCATACACGCTGGCCGTCCAGCCCCCCGGCAAGCCAGCGGCTGAGCGCCGCATCTACGTCCTCACCGGAAAGACCTTGAAGGTGAAGCTATGAAGAAGAGTCTCGCAATCGCGATGGTTCTGGCTGCGACGCTCGTCGCCGGACCCAAAGGGACGGTACCGCGCTCCGATGCGGGCCGCTATCCGGCGAGCGCCACCCGCGACGCGGAAAGCATCGGCGCGATCCTGCTGACGCCGGCACAACTGCAAAAGGATTTCGTCTCCGACTTGAAGGACTATGTGGTCATCGAGGTGGCCATCTATCCGACGGCCGGAACGCCTCTCGACGTTTCCCTCAGCGACTTCAGCCTCCGCCTTCCGAGTTCCGACGTTGCCGTGCGGCCGATGAGCCCGCGGCTGGCGGCGGCCCGCGTCCAAAAGGACAAGACGGCCAAGCGCACCGTGGACCTGTATCCGAGCGTCGGCGTGGGCTATGAAACCGGACGCACCTACGATCCCATCACCGGCCAGCAACGTCCTGGCGGCGTCTACACCTCCACGGGCGTGGGAGTGGGCGTGGGCGGTCCCAGCGGCCCCTCCGATCGCGACCGCGGGGTCATGGAGATGGAACTGACCGAGCAGGGACTGCCGGAAGGAATGGCGTCAGCACCCGTTGCCGGCCACCTCTACTTCCCGTCGTCCGCCAAGCGCAAGAGCGGGATCTACGAACTCGAATACCGGCTCCGCGGGCAAAAGGTCACGCTAAAACTTCACTGAATCGGTGTCTGAGCCGGTCCCCGCTTGAGGGAAGCCTTCAGCGATTCAATCGCCTTCTCAATCTGCACGTCGCGGCCGGCCAGGAAATCCTCCGGTGTGTTGTCCACCAGGATGTCCGGCGGCACGCCGTAGTTTTCCATGTTCACGCCCGTGGAGGTCCACACGCCGCTGCCCGGCGTGCGGATGGTGGAGCCGTCCATCAGCGTGTAGGAACCCGTGCCGATTACTCCGCCGGCTGACGGCATGCCCACCACCTTGCCAAGCTTGAGGTCCTTGAACCCTTGCGGGAACATCTCGGCGTTGGAGCCGGAGCGCTCGTTCTCCATCACCACCATGGGGCCGAAGAAGGCCCGGAACGGCCGGCTGACGTCGATCGTTGCGTCACGGTTGCGGGTGTACTGGTAGCTGCGCTGCTGCAGGATCTGCAGCAACTCCTGCTCGATGCCGCCGCCGCCGTTGAAGCGCTGGTCGATGATCAGCGCCTTCTTCAGATGGTTTTCGGTCAACTCGCGCTCGAAGCGCCGCAGCGATGGCTCATTCATGGCCCGGATGTGCAGGTAGCCGATCTCGCCTCCCGACAACTTGTCGACCATGGCCCTGCGGTCCGCGACCCAGCGTTCATACTGGAACGTGCCGTGCTGTCCGCCGCTGACGCTTTCAATGCGCGCTTCCCACGCGCCATCCTTGGAAGGCTTGGAGTTCAGCAGGAACTTGAACTTGCGGCCCGGCGCCGCGGTGAAGCGCTCCCAGTAGTTCTGGCTGGTCTTCAACTCCTTCTCGTCCACGGCCAGGATGTAGTCGCCGGTCTTGATGCGCAGGTATTCGTGGTCGGCGGGACCGTCCTTGTAGATGTGCCCGACCTTGTAGTAGCCGGAGGAATCCGCCACCACGTCGAAGCCCGGATAGCGGGTCTGCTCGGCGTTCGGCGCGCCACCACCACCACCCATGCCGGTGTGGGAAGCGTTCAACTGCCCGATCATCTCCAGGGCCACGTTGTGCAGTTCCTCGGTGTCGTGGACATCGGCGAGTAGTGGTTCGTAGATCGTGCGCACCTTGGCCCAATCGACTCCGTGCATCTTGGCGTCATAGAAGCGGTTCTTCATGATCCGCCAGGCTTCGCCAAAAACTTCCTTGCGTTCGAGCGGACGGTCCACGTCGACGCGCGCGGTAAAGGTGAGGCGGCGCGGCTGGGCGCCGCCGGCTGCTGTGGGCGCCGCTGCTCCTGCGCCGCGAACGGCGGGTGCGGCCGCCGCTGC
>CAYPHP010000415.1:0-4546 GCA_964410045.1 uncultured Acidobacteriota bacterium
GGATTCCCCAAGATCCGCTCGATGTTCTCCCACGCGACTTTTCTTGCCGTGGCCGGGGTAAGCTGGTTCACCAGCTTGGCCATCCATCCGAAGTAGTTCTCGAGGCCGTTGTAGTTCTGCGAGGAGTCGTCCAGGCCCGCGACGAACCGGTCGGGATAGCGCTCGATCAGGTCCAGCCAGTTGGCCTTGACGCGCTCGTCGTCGTAGAAGATCTGGGCGTCGCGGCCGTCGCGAACCGAGCGGACTCCGCGGATGGAAAGGTCGGCGTAGAGGTTGGGATGCTTCTTCAAAAGCATGTCCACGCCGTACCAGGAGGTGTAGCCCGCATGCGCCCAGATCACCTTGACGTTCGGGAATTTCGAGAGCAGCTCGTCCATTTCCCGGTAGTAGTAGACCTCGTTGTGCATCAGCACGGGCAGCTTGTACTTGTCGGCCAAGCGGAACATGCTGATGGTCATCGGCGCAAGCGGCGAGACTTCGGTGTCCAGCAATCCTTCGCCATTGCGGTACTTGAAGCCCGGCGGATAGTGGACATTGGTAAACTCGCCGATGCCGCGGTACTTGCCCGAACCCAGCTCGCGTTCCAACTCCGCAAGAATCGAAGGGTCGTTCTTCAACCACAGGTCCTGCTGGGAGCGCACGGAGTCGCGATAGAACGGGATCAGGCGATCGGGGAACTTGGCGGCCGCTTCCACCGTGTACTCGTTCGTCGGACGAGCGCCGGAGAAGATGATGCTCTTGGACATCCCCAGCACGTTCATCCGCGAGACCAGCCGTTCGGCGGGCTTGTTTGGCCCGATGTGGTTGTGCGCGTCAATCACGGTGAAGTTGGCGCGGGCAGGCGTGGCTAAAAACGCTTCCACTTCGTCCGCGGTGTAGGGCAGTCCGGCACTGAGCAACTCGTTGCCTTTGTCGGTCACCAGGAGCATGTCCTCGACCTGGAAGCCCATTTTCTGCTGCGGCAGCATCACCATGGGTTCGAGAGCGATCACCACGCCCGGGACCAGCGGCCCATGGTCTTTCTCCACCGGCTCGAGGCCCACGCCGTGCAGCAGGAACATCCCGTTCTTTTCGGCCTCGGCCAACTCGGAGGCTACCGCGGCTTTAGCCAGATCCGACTTGACCTGACTCTGCGCCTGGCGGAAGACGTCGTAATAAACCTTCTTCACGTCGGCGACCGTCGCCCCGGGCTTGATGGCCGCGCGTGCCGCCTGAAAGCCGCGGACCAGCAGGTCGTAGACCTCGCGTTGGTCGGGCGTGAACTTTCCGGAGACCGGCACGGTGCGTCCGAGGTCGCTTTCGTAATGTCCGCCGGCGCAGCCCAGGTCGAGATAAACCAGCTCGCCGGTCTGCATGGTGCGGTTCAGGAAGGAGTAGTCGGTCCAACCGCGGCCGGGAGCGGGATAGACGCCGTTGGGTCCGGACATGATCCACGGCCAGAAGGACTGGCCTTCGGTTCCGTTCAAAACACAGGAAGCCACCACTTCGGTTTCGACTTCGCGTTGCGTGCGTCCGGCGCGGATGCCGCGCATTCCAGCGCGCAGTGCGGCCGCTCCGGCGATGGTCACGCGGCGCAGCGCGGCGATTTCCTCCGCGCTCTTCACCCAGCGCAGTTCCTCAAGCTTCTCGCGGCGCGACTGGATGCGCACCTTGGGAAACTGTCGGGCCAGTTCCTCGCCCTTTCCGGCGTCCGTGTCGTAGAGGATCTTCACTTTCTCTTTGAGACGCTTGCGCACGAAGGTCTCGAACTCCTCGCGCTTGGCGCTGTGCTCGATCCCGTTCACCGGTGGCGGCACGTCTTGACCTGGCCGCACGCGTTGGAAGATCCAGGATTCTTTCTTCGGAGTGTCCAAGACCAGCACTGCGCCGAGCGCGTCCATGCCGGTCAGGTAGTAGAAGTTGGCCGATTCGCGATAGCCGCTTTCCAGAAACTGTGGGCGGTCGGTGCGCGCGGAGACGATCACCAGACCGTCGGGACTGGCTTCCATCAGCCGAGCGCGCCGATCAGAAAACGACTGGCCTAGCAAAGTTGTGGCGATAAGGATGAAGGCAATTCGCATAACGGTATGTTAACCACAGATGAACACGGATGAACGCAGATACTCACCGAGCGACCAAGCCTGGAAGGGACAGCCGCGCGGGGTATGCGGTGGATGGCCGTCGGCGATTTCGGGAATGTGACTGAGACCTTCGAGCGGCGCCAGGAACCGGCGGCGGGCTTCGTCTTTGGACTCTGGCCCGTGAACGCGCACCCAGGCCTCCACGAACGGCCCGAGCAGCCAGGGCCAAACCGTGCCTTGGTGGTAGGCGGCGTCGCGCTCGCGCACGCCGCCGATGTATCGCGGCGCGTAGCCGGGTTCGCCGGGCGCCAGGGAGCGCAAGCCGAGCGGGGTCCAGAGATGACGTTCCACGACGTCGACGACGCTGGCGGCGCGGGCCCCCTCGAGGACGGGATAGGGCAGCCCGCCCACGGCGAGAATCTGGTTGGGACGCAGCGCTGCGTCGTTCGGATCCACTACGTCGAACAGGCAGCCGCGCGCGTCGTTCCAGAAACGCTGCTCAAACGCCTTGCGCCCGCGCGCGAACTCGCGATCGCGTCCGGAGATCTTCAGCGCGTTCAGCCACAGGGCTTGCACTTCCACAGGCTTGCCGATTCGCGGGGTCACCACCCAATCGCCGACTTTGGCATCCATCCAAGTGAGTTGCACGCCGGGTTGGCCGGCGTGCAGCAGACCGTCGGCGTCCATGCAGATGCCGAAACGAGTTCCCTTCGAGTAGCCGCCCACGATGGCCTCAACCGCGGCGAGCAGCCTGCGGCGTAGGCTCGGACTCGGTTTGCCAGCTCGAAGATAATCGTGGACAGCTACGGCGAACCAAAGCGACGCGTCCACCGAGTTGTATTCCGGCGCTTCGCCGTGGTCGGGGAAGCGATTGGGCAGCATGCCTTCGGAGACCGCGCCGGCCCATTCCAGCAGGATTTCGCCGGCCTCCTGAAAGCGCCCGGTGGCCAGGCAGAGTCCGCGCAAGGCGATGAACGTATCTCGGCCCCAGTCGGTGAACCAGGGGTAACCGGCCACCAACGTCTTGCCATTACCGCGCTGCACCAGGAAGGCGTCAGCAGAGCGGTGCAGGGGTGTGGCAAAGCTCTTCCGCCGCTTCCATTCCTCTCGCCGCCGCTTCGTGCCCGGCTGCGGCGGCGCCCCGGTAGCGAATTGCAGCACGGCTTCGCCGGCGGAAAGATCGAATTGAAACATTCCCGGCGAGGCCAGGTCTTCGGTGCAGTCGAGTCCGCGCTCGCGTTCCGCCTCATAGAGGAAGTTGCGGAACCAGTCCGGCGCAGGACGGTATTCGCCGTTGGCGACGACAATGATCTCCGGTAGATCTCCGTACGGCCGCCAGGCCAGCGCGTCGCCCCGCCGCTCAGCATCGAAGCGGAACTTGGGATTCTCGTGGTGCAGCGTGTGGTAGTCGCGGCCGGAAAGCAGCGGGCGGACTGTCAAGCGCACTCCCGATCGCGGCTCGGCCAGTCTCCAGAAGAGCATCACCATAGGCGCGCCGTGGGCCATCAAGAGTTGGTGGTCAATCAAGGTTCCGTCTTCCAGACGGTAGGTCCAGCGCGGCCATGGCTCGCTCGAAAACGATTCGATGCGCTGTGCGCCGTCAGGATGGGTCACGCCGGGAGCGTAGAGATGCGACGAAAGGCTGTAGCTTCCTGCGGGCGTCTCGACCGTTACCTCGACGTCGTTCACCAACACGACGCGGCCGGTGGGCGGCGTGGTGGCGGCAAGCAGGAGCGCATGGTAGCGTCGCGTGTGCACGCCCGAAACCGTGCCCGAGGCGAATCCGCCGAGGCCGTCGGTCTCCAGCCACTCCGCGTTCAGATTCGGAATCATCCGCAGATTTCGCAGATTACACACAACCAAGGAGGATTACAATCGGGCATGGTGACCCAGTAATGATCATTGGCATGGTCTTGTTTCCCCGCCTCACCCTGCTGGACGTGGCGGGACCCTATGAAGTGTTTGCGCGCATCCCCGACGCACGAGTACGCCTGGCAGCGGGGTCGCTCGACCCGATCCGCACCGATCAAGGAATGGAGATCCTGCCGGACACTCCGTTTGAAGAAGCGCCGCAGTTCGACGTGTTGTTTGTTCCCGGCGGTCCCGGCCAGTACTACCGCATGGAAGACGAAGGGTTCCTGGACTTCCTGCGGAAGCAGGGTGCCGGAGCGAAATGGGTGACGTCGGTGTGTACCGGAGCATTGCTGCTGGGCGCGGCGGGTCTGCTGCGCGGCTACAAGGCCACCACGCATTGGATGTCCATGGACCTTCTGGAACTGGTGGGAGCGAAGCCGCTGGCCGAGCGAGTGGTGGTGGATCGCAACCGCATCACCGGCGCCGGAGTGACCGCCGGGATCGACGTGGCCCTGGTGATCGCCGCGCGCACCGCGAGCGAGGATGTGGCCCGCCAGAATCAACTCAACATCGAGTATGATCCGCATCCGCCGTTCCGCAGCGGGTCGCCGCGCACTGCCGATCCCAAACTG